>NZ_RZRY01000300.1:0-7380 GCF_003998035.1 Mesorhizobium sp. M2A.F.Ca.ET.039.01.1.1
CGACGGCACCGGCGGCGACGTCGAGGTGCTGAAGAAATACGGCGTGCCCTACGAGATCCTCGACCGCGACGGCTGTGTCGCCGCCGAACCGGCGCTCGCCGCCGTGCGCGACAAACTCGTCGGCGGCCTCAGGCTTCCGGGCGACGAGACCGGCGATTGCAAGATGTTCACCGACAAGCTTGCTGAGCTCTGCGTGGCGCGGGGCGTGACCTTCGAATACGGCTCGACCATCCGGAAAGTCGTCAGGAACCGGAACCGCCTCACCAATGTGCTCACCGACAGCGGATGGAAATCCGCCGACGCCTTCGTGATGGCGCTGGGCAGCTATTCGGCGCAATTCATGCGCAAGCTGGGACGACCCATTCCGGTCTATCCGGTCAAGGGCTATTCGATCACCGTGCCGATCACCAATGCCGAGGCCGCGCCGGTGTCGACCGTGATGGACGAGACCTACAAGGTGGCGATCACCCGGCTCGGCGACCGCATCCGCGTCGGCGGTACGGCGGAGATTTCGGGCTATGATCTTCGCCTGCATGAATCGCGCCGCCGCACGCTCGAACACTCGGTCGTCGATCTTTTCCCCGGCGGCGGCGATCTCAAGGCGGCGAGCTTCTGGTGCGGCTTGCGGCCGATGACGCCGGACGGACCGCCCTTGGTCGGACTGAGCGAGGTCGCCAATCTCTATCTCAACACCGGCCACGGCACGCTCGGCTGGACCATGGCCTGCGGCTCGGCCAAGGTGCTGGCCGACATCATGTCCAACCGGGTCCCGGAGATCAACGCGCGCGATCTGAGCCCAGAGCGGTATCTGAAGCCTATTTAAAGGTGTGCTGATATTCAGGTGAGACCCGTCTGCGAATGACGGCTTTCTGCGCTTCCGGTGCTCACGTACTTTAAGTACGCTCCGCTCCGGTTCTCGAAATCCGCCATTCTCGACTCGGCCTGACCTGAATCTCAGCACACCTTAGTCGAGCGGCGTTCAGAACGCCTCCCGGACCCAGGCGTCGCTGAACAGCAGGCGGTAGGCCCAGCCGATCGTGACATTGGTGGCGACCGGCCGTGAATGCGCAACGTAGTCCTGGTAGATCGGCTTCATCCTGGCATAGAAGGCCGGATCCAGCACGACCATGCCGTTCTCCGAGTCATGGAAGAAGCTGCGGTTGTTGAGGTTGACCGATGAGATGGCGACCAGCCTTTCGTCGATCATCATGATCTTGGAATGCAACACGACGTCGGGCGCCTTGAACTCGCGGATGTTGATGCGATCGCCATATTTCTCGACGAACAGCTTGTTGAGCGCGGTGAGGAAGCGGCCGCCGATATCGCCCTTGAGGTCGATGCGGCCGACGACGTCGATCTTCACGCCCCTGGCCAGCGCCCCGTCGAAGGCGCGGGCGATATCGGGCGTCAGGTTGAGGTAGGGATTGACGATCTCGATGCGATGCTCGGCGCTGTCGATCAGCTCGACGAAATAGGCCTCCAGCGCGTGCCCATCCTCATAGGGCACGGAAATGAAATGCCGCGCCACGCCGCGCGGGGCCGCCCGGGAACGGACCGGAATGGAGAACGGCCGCGACAGGTTGGTGTCGGCGTCGCGCAGCCAGATGGTCGACAGATGCGCGGCCAGCGTCTCGACCGTCGCCGGGTCGGCGATCTCCATATCGAAGTCGCTCCAGTTGGAATAGTAATTCAGCGAGAAGCCGTCGGTCTTGCCGTATTGCTCAAGGTCCGGATAGCGGGTCAGGTCGACTGGCCGGTGGAACAGAAAACCGTCGTGGATGTTGCGGCCGCCGATGATGACGCGCGACCGTCCAGGCTCTTCGGCCAGTGTCGCCAGCATCTTGACGTGATGGGTCTTGTGCAGCTGTGAGATCTGCTCGTCGAACGGTGCGCCGTGATCGGCCTGCCAGCGATATTCCTGCAACTCGACATTGGGAAACTCCGATGCCAGCCGGTGGAGCATGGCGTCGTCCTTCTCCCGCTCGAGCACGTCGGTCACCAGGATGCGCACCTTGGTGCCGAGCGCTGCGTGATGGCGGATCAGCCGCTCCATCACGCGGCCGGAGAAATCCGCCTTGAATTCCAGCGACGACAGATAGATCAGCCTGAGTTTCGGGGCGTGGGAGAAATCGAGCGGCAGCCCTGGGTCGGCTTTGTCGAAAGCGCTGTCCGGCAGCCTCTTGCCGAGCAGGGCTTCGACCTTGGCGTTGAAACCGTCACGGGATTTTCGCAGCAGGGTCGGCGATCCCAGCGGCAGCGCGCAGGTCTGCGACAGCCAGCGGCTCGCATAAAAGACACGGTTGAGTTCCTCCATCCCCGCCGGATCGGGCACCGGGCAGCGGTCGTAGCGGCTGTCCAGAGCCGTGATCCAGGGATCGGCGGTCTCCTCGCGCAGCAAGGTCAGCGGCGCGCCCGCCGGCGCCAGGGCGGAGCCGACGCGCAGATCGCAGCGGGTCAGTGCCTGGTCCGGAAACAGGCTGACGGAGGTTTCGGCGACCGGGAGGCTCAAATGGAATGGCGCGGCCGCGGCGACGGTCATGGATCGGCCTGGTGCGCGGATCGCGAGCCGGCCGTTGCAGGTGCCGCCGATGTCGACAGGCTGCTGGCCTGCCTGGCGCAGCACGATCTCGACCGAGCGCGCCTGCAGACCGGAGAAGCTGAAGGTCTTGGGTGCCGAGGGCCGTGCGGCGGCATCGAGATAGAGGGTCTGGCGAGACATGCGCCAGCGCCCCGCGAAATGGGCTTGGCCCGGCTTGCCTGGCGTGGGCGCGAGTTCCGTGTCGTCGAGCGGCCTCGCTAACCCTTGCAGCGCCGGATAGGTCGCATGGAAGCCGCTGTTCTGGACATCGCGCCAGTCGCGGACGAAGCGGCCCGTGCCGTTGGCGCGGTCGAGCGCATCGAGACGGCTCTGGGCGAGCAGCGCCTGGAACCGTTTCTCGTAGGCGCTGTTGCCGTCGCTGGCGAAATAATGCGCTGTAGCGATCCCGGCGCCGGTGCTGTCCGCAGAGACGGGCAGGCGGTCGCAGGCGTCGTCGCCCGGAAAGAAGGCGCAGGCCGAATGTCCGGGCATGCCGGCGCAGCCGGCCAGCACCGTCAGCGCCAGTCCAAGCAATGCCTTGGCGACGGCAGACCCGAGGCTCATCCGGCTGCTCCGCTCACGGCTTTGAGCTCGGCGGGGTCGCGCGGCGGCAGGAAGCCTTGCGGAAAGATCCGGCAGACGGGAAAGGCGAAGGTGGCGATCAGAAGTTCGGCCTCGTTGCGCATCTTGCGCGGCGCCGTCCTGTCGTCTCGAATTTTCCGCGCTGAAGCGACCAGCTCGCCGTCGCAGTCGCAATGATTGTGTCTTGCAATGTAGCAGGCGTCATGGACCCGGCACGCGGCATCGAGGCGGTCGACGGGCCTTGCCGACAGATCGCCGGTGCGCGTGCCCGGGCCGCAATAATTGCCGATGACGAAAGGCGAGGGCCGCGACATGGCATAGCGTACCGGCTTCGGCAGCTCCGCCTCCGGAACGTTCGCCCAGGGATTGGCGCAGTCCGACAGAAAAAGCAGCGGCAGAATGGCAAGAACGGGTCGCATTTCCCCGCCGGCGTTTCGAAGATTATCCCCAGAGCGTTTCACCGTTTCACCGTTTCACGGAAACGGCGAACCGCTCTATCTTTTTGTTCTGCCGCAATTCCTAGAATTGCTTTGGCGCCCGGTCACGGCATGGCCAGGCGCGCAGGTGCCACAGTGGCTGAATTTGTGGCGCAGGCAAGGCGGCAACGACCAACTGCCTGTGATAAGATCGGGGGCAGCGAGGGGACTTTGCAATGCGTCTTTTTCCAGTGGCGGCGACCGCTATCTGGCCTGCGCCGCGGCGGCGCTTGCCGCGGACAAGGCCGTTCACGATAGGGAACACGGCTTTTCGCTGACCTATCCCGAGGAATCGACAAGCGAAACCGCCTTTGACAACACCATCCGGCTCAAGCTCAAATCCGGCGAAAAAGGCCTGACCTGCAGGGTGTCGCAAAATGCCTACGATCCGACCGCTCCGGGCAATCCGCCTGATGTCAGGGCGTTCATGGAGAAAGACTGGCAGATGAGCAACCTGGCAGACCACGGTCGGCGTCGCCTATCAGTCTGCCAGCTTCAGCCAGGACAGGCTGGCGCATTTCCCGGACGGCTATCCGGTGCGGATCGCCGATATGGATTTCCACTATGCCGATGACAATGTCAGCTTCTACGGCCATTCCCGCATCGCGCTGACGTTGCGCAGCTCGCATTACGGCTTCATCGATTGCGGGGTCACCGGCGACAGCGCCGACAAGGCGACGCGCAAATGGGCGCCGCTTGCGGATCAGGCCGACAAGATCGTGAGCTCGTTCGTGCTCGATCCCGACTAGTTTCTCGACACGGGAATTTTGAAAGACTGCTAGGTATCCGCTGGCTGGATTGTCGTCGTTCATGCCCGCGAAATCGCACAAACGCTGGAGATTGGCCGAAGCCCCTCAACATCGTCATTCCAGGGCGGAGCAGCCGCGAAGCGGCGTCGCGGAGACCCTGGAATCCATTCCGTGACTCAAATCAAAAGCGCAGCGGAGCAGAATTCTGCACCGTGGCAACGCGTCAAGGTAACGGAATGGATCCTCGGGTCTGCGCGCGTCGCTACGCTCCTTGCTCCGCCCGTGGATGACGAGGTCGGACGGTTTCGGCCAATCTCCAGGGCGTACCACCTGTCAACACGAACATAGCCGGTCAAGATTCCCGTTCCGAGGAACGTTTCGCTTAAGCGGTCCCAGCCAGGTTCTAGACGAACAGGCCGCGTTCGCGTTCCACCGCCTTGGTGATGAAGTTGGCGACCAGCTGGACGCGGCGCAGCGGTCGCACCGATTCATGATAGACCAGCCAGTAGGCGCGGCGGATCGGCGCGACGATGTCGACCGGCACCAGCTCCGGCATCGAACGGGCGACGAATGTGTGCAGGATGCCGATGCCGGCGCCGGAGCGCACCGCTTCGGCCTGGCCGAGCGCCGAGGAGATGGCGAAGCTGGTCCGCCATTCGGGGCTGAATTCGGCGGCATAGTCGAGCGAAGGGCTGACGATGAGGTCCGGCACATAGCCGATCAGTGTGTGCCGGGCGAGCTCGGCCGGCGTTTTGGGCAGGCCATTGGCCTCGGCATAGGCGCGGGAGGCGAAGAGGCCGAGCGTGTAATCGACCAGCTTGCCAGCCACCAGCCGGCCTTCTGTCGGCCGCTCGACGGTGATCGCGATATCGGCTTCGCGCCTGGACAGCGAGAAGGAGCGCGGCACCGGCACAAGCTGGATGGTGAGCTCACGGTGCTGCGCGGTCAGTTCGCCCAGCCGCTTTGCCAGGAAGGCGACGCCAAATCCGTCGGGCGCGCCGATGCGCACGGTTCCCGAAACGTCGTCGCCCTCGCCGGCAATGGTCGAGCGCGCGGCGATCATATCTCCTTCCATGCGCTCGGCGATGTCGAGGAAGCGTTCGCCGGCCGGCGTCAGCTCGCTGCCGGTGGTCAGGCGGCGGAAGAGCTTTGTGCGAAGCGCCTCCTCGAGCGCGGCGATGCGGCGCGAGACGGTGGCGTGGTTGAGCTCCAGGCGTTTCGCTGCGCCAAGGATCTGGCCGGCTCGCGCCACGGCGAGGAAAATGCGGACGTCATCCCAGTTCATGGGGGTGGTCCTGGTGATAACAACCAAGGCCGCGTTCTGTCGCGCCCCCCTCTGTCCTGCCGGACATCTCCCCCACGAGGGGGGAGATTGGATGCCGCGCCGGCTTTCGCCAATCACCAGCGTTGCAGGAGATGGTGCCGGCGGCAAAGCTGCTGATCTCCCCCCAAGTGGGGGAGATGTCCGGCAGGACAGAGGGGGGCGCGAAGGAACTCAATCTGTCGTCCTTGCGCGGATATCTTGCGGTGCTGTCATTTGCGACAAGTAATGCACACTTCACTGCCGCTGTCTATTTTCCGCACAACGGTTGCGATCTTCCTCGCGTTGCCATCGCCGCCGCAAAGGCAGACAATGGAACCATCACCAAATCCAGGGAGAGAAACATGATCGAATACGGTCATTTCATCGGCGGCAAGCGTGTCGCCGGCACCAGCGGCCGCAAGCAGGATGTGATGCAGCCGATGGACGGCTCCGTGCGCGGCACGGTGGCGCTGGCCTCGCAGGCGGAATTGCGCGCCGCGGTCGAGAACGCCAAGGCGGCGCAGCCGAAATGGGCCGCCACCAACCCGCAGCGCCGCGTGCGCGTGCTGATGAAGTTCCTCGAGCTGGTCCAGCGCGACTATGACGAGCTGGCCGACATCCTGGCGCGCGAGCACGGCAAGACCATCGCCGACGCCAAGGGCGACATCCAGCGCGGCCTCGAAGTGGTCGAGGTCTGCATCGGCGCGCCGCACATGATGAAGGGCGAGTACACCGACGGCGCCGGCCCCGGCATCGACGTCTATTCGATGCGCCAGCCGCTCGGCGTCGTCGCCGGTATCACCCCGTTCAACTTCCCGGCCATGATCCCGTTGTGGAAGATCGCGCCGGCCATCGCCTGCGGCAACGCCTTCATCCTGAAGCCGTCCGAGCGCGACCCGGGCGTGCCGCTGCGTATCGCCGAACTCTTCATCGAGGCCGGCCTGCCCGAGGGCGTCCTCAACGTCGTCAACGGCGACAAGGAAGTGGTCGACGCCATCCTCGACGATCCAGACATCAAGGCCATCGGCTTCGTCGGCTCGACACCGATCGCCCACTATATCTATTCGCGCGGCACCGCATCGGGCAAACGCGTGCAGTGCTTCGGCGGCGCCAAGAACCACATGATCATCATGCCCGACGCCGACATGGACCAGACGGTCGACGCGCTCATCGGCGCCGGCTATGGCTCGGCCGGCGAGCGCTGCATGGCGATCTCGGTGGCGGTCCCGGTTGGCAACGACACCGCCAACCGGCTCATGGAAAAGCTGGTGCCGCGCGTCGAAAGCCTGAAGGTCGGCCCCTCGACGGATTCTTCCGCCGATTTCGGCCCGCTGGTGACGGCCCAGGCGCTGGAGCGCGTGAAGGGTTACGTCGATATCGGCGTCAAGGAAGGCGCCAACCTCGTCGTCGACGGCCGCGGCTTCAAGATGCAGGGCTATGAGAACGGCTACTATATGGGCGGCTGCCTGTTCGACAACGTCACCGCCGACATGCGCATCTACAAGGAAGAAATTTTCGGGCCGGTGCTCTCGGTGGTGCGCGCGCCGCGCTACGAGGATGCCATCAAGCTCGCCAACGACCACGAGATGGGCAACGGCGTTGCCATCTTCACCCGCGATGGCGACGCGGCGCGTGACTTCGCCAGCCGCGTTCAGGTCGGCATGGTCGGCGTCAATGTGCCTATCCCGGTTC
>NZ_RZRY01000301.1:0-7367 GCF_003998035.1 Mesorhizobium sp. M2A.F.Ca.ET.039.01.1.1
CCGCCGCGGCGCGCAGATGGTCGGCCGCCCGGCAACGTTGGCCGAGCCGATCAAGAACGGCCGCGGCCGCATCCGGCTCGGCGACACGCTGTGGCGCGTCTCCGGTCCCGACCTGCCGGTCGGCGCGCAGGTGCGCGTGACCGGGGCGGCGGATACCGATCTGGAGCTGACTGTCGAGGCAATCTGAGCCGAGACAGATCAAAATATCGGGCCGATTCGGCCTGAAATCTCACGCGTTAAGCTGCGCCGATGCGCAGCAGGTCGTGGAAGTGAACCACGCCCACCGGCATTTTGTTTTTGATCACGACCAGCGCGCCGATATTGTGCTCGTTGAGCATGGCGATCGCCGTGCCCGCTAGCGTCTGCGGATCGATCGTCTTGGGGGTGCGGGTCATCACCTCATCGACGGTGACGTCGGCGAGATTGCGATGCAGATTGCGTGCGACGTCGCCGTCGGTGACGATCCCGACCAGTTTGCCGCTGGCATCGACGATGCAGACACAGCCAACTTTCTTTTGCGAGAGCGTCATCACCGCTTCCGGCATCTTGGTGCCGAGCAAAGCAAGCGGCACCTGATCGCCGGTCCGCATGATCTCCGAAACCAGGGTCAGATTGGCGCCAAGCTGCCCGCCGGGGTGCAAGGTTCGGAAGTGATCGGATGTGAAGCCACGCGCCTCGAGCAGCGCGATCGCCAGCGCATCGCCCATGACGAGTTGCAGAAGCGTCGACGTCGTCGGCGCCAGCCCGTGCGGACAGGCCTCCGGCACGATCGGCAGCAGCAAGACCACGTCCGCCGCTCGCGCCAGTGCAGAGTTCTCGCCCGAGGTGATGGCGATCAGGGGAATGGAAAAGCGCCTGGAATAGGCGACGATGCCCATCAGTTCCTTGGTTTCGCCCGACCACGACATGGCGATGATGGCGTCGTCACGGGCGATCATGCCGAGATCGCCGTGATTGGCCTCCGCCGGATGGACGAAAAAGGCCGGCGTGCCGGTCGAGGCCAGCGTCGCGGCGATCTTGGAGCCGATATGGCCGCTCTTGCCGACGCCGGTGACGATGACGCGGCCCGCGATCCGCGAAATCAGGTCGATGGCCGCCGCGAAGGGCTCGGCCAGCCCATCTGCGAGTGCGGCGGCCAGGGCCGCCATGCCGGCCTGCTCCGTCGCCACCGTTCTCAGCGCCGATTCGATCGCAGCCTGCCTGTCCGGCTGCTTTCTTTCTGGGGACCCCGCATGCATGGCAGAAGCCATTAGCGCCATGTCGCCCGCCTGTCCAACGGAATTGCCGTTTGCCCTCGTTTGCGGGCAACCCAGGCAGTCAGTCTCAACCCTCCGTTAACCATCCGCATTTACGGTTCGGTAAGTATGGCGCAACCGCGCCGCGCAAGCAGTGGTGACGATGTCCGGGGGCCAGCCTGAAACGAAAATCGGTCGAAGGGGCATTGCCGTTGCAGCACTGCTGACGGCAAGCGCGCTTGCCTTGCTGCGCCCGGCGCCTGCATTTTCGCAGGAAACCGAACTGCGCGGCGAGGTTTCCGAATCGGCCATACTTGCCGACCAGCAGCGCAAGGCCAGGCAGTTGCGGGCGCAAGGATCGCAGGATCAGAACGCTCCCGCCGCCGTCCAGGACACGGCGCCGACAACCTATCAGCCGGCAAGCCCAGGCGCGGTTCCGGATGACGACCAGACGGCTGGTGCGTCGGACAGCATCTTCGACCAGCCGCCGGCAGCCAACGACCCGCTGGCCGACACGGCGCCGGCAAAGCCGCGCCGGCCTTCGACGGCAAGGCAGCGCACGCAGGACGCCAAGGCCGACACGAAGGCCAGCACCAAGACTGCCGATAAGAAAAAGACCAAGAAGAAGGCGGGCGAGGCAACCGACAACACGACCACCGCCGCAACCGCCGCCACCGGTGATCAGGCCGATGCTGCAGCGACTGCCGGCGACGGCGGCAACCGCCGCGCCGTCACCATCGACAGCGTCGACAAGCAGAAGCTCGACCCGGGCCAGGAGCGTACCGGATCGATCGATGGACAGAAGGCCAAGCCGGAGGAAGATCCCTTCGCCGCTCCCGGCGTAAGGATCGGCACCTTTGTCTTCCGTCCGACGCTGGAGCAAGGCTTCACCGCCACGTCGAACGCCGATTCCAGCAGCACTGGCAAATCGGCCGTCCTGTCGGAGACAGCGCTGCGTTTCACCGCGACCTCCGACTGGCGCGAGAATTCGGCTCTGATCACCGGTTACGGCCAGTTCCGCAACACCGTCTCGGGCCAAAAGATCAACGATGCGCAGGGCCGCATCGAGGGCCAGCTCAATGTCGATCTCGACAACGAGCTGCGCGCCATCGCCAAGCTCGGCTACGAGGCAGCGCCGGAATCGGCCTCCTCGCCAGATGCGATCGCCGGTGTCACCCAGCAGCCGCTGCGCCAGACTGTGGACGGCAGCCTCGGCATCGAAAAAAGTGTCGGCAAGATGCGTTATGCGCTGACCGGCTCGGTCTCCCATGATTTTTACGGCGACGCCGAGCTCTCGGATGGAACCAGCATTTCGCAGAAGGATCGCGACAACACGCTCTACACGGCCACCTTGCGCACCGGCTATCAGATTTCACCGGCGCTGACGCCCTTCACGGAAGTCGAGGCCGGGCGGCGCATCTATGACCTGCGCGTCGACACCGACGGCTTCGAGCGGTCCTCGACCAGGCTTGGCGCGCGTGCCGGCCTCGAGCTCGACATGGGCGAGAAACTTTCAGGCGAATTCGCCGTCGGCTGGCTGCGCGAGGCGATCGACGACAGCCGCCTGCCGGCGGTGGCAGGGCCGAGCATCAACGCCGACCTCAAATGGTCCCCCGAGCGCGGCACCACCATCGGCCTCACCGGCAAGACCAACGTCGAGACGACAACGACGGCCGGCGAGAGCGGCGATATCCTCTACTCCGGTCGTTTGACCGGCGAGCGTCAGATCCGCGCCAACCTGACGGCGAACTCGGCGCTTGGCCTCGATTGGCGCGATTACACCGGCTCCGACGGCCACGACCTGATCCTGAGCGCCGAAGCCGGACTGACCTGGTGGCTCAACCGCTATGCCGGCCTCACCACGAGGATGCGGACGGAGAAGCTGACCAGCAACCTGCCTGGACGCGACTATACGGCCAACAGCGTCTATCTTGGTCTGAAGGTCCAGCGCTGAAGAGTAGCGGCAATGGCCCAAGCCTATGCCGAGATTCAGGGGTTCCGAGAGGCTAGAACGCGGCGCCGCGGCGCTCCACCGGCCGCACCTCGTCCAGCAGCGTGCGGATGACGCCGGCCATGCTTGCGTTCATGTCGCTGCGCCACAGCGCGAAGGCGACATTGGCCTCGACGAACCCTTCCGGCGAGCCGCAGTCGAAAGTGCGGCCCTTATAGTGGTAGCCGTAGAAGGGCTGCTTCTTCTCTAGCTTCAGCATCGCGTCGGTCAGCTGGATCTCGTTGCCGGCGCCGCGTTCCTGGCTTTCCAGGATGCCGAAGATTTCCGGCTGCAGGATGTAGCGGCCGTTGATGTAAAGATTGGAGGGGGCGGTGCCCTGTTTCGGCTTTTCCACCATGCCGGTGATGCGGAAACCGTGATGCGTGTCCTCGCCGCGCCCGACAATGCCGTATTTGTGCGCTTCCGCTGGGTCGCATTCCTGCACGGCGACGATGTTGTTGCCGGTCTCGGCATAGAGCTCGACCATACTTTTCATGCAGCTCTTTTCCGACTGCATGATCATGTCCGGCAGAAGCAGCGCGAAGGGCTCGTCACCGACCAGCTCGCGGGCGCACCAGACGGCGTGGCCGAGGCCCATCGGCACCTGCTGGCGCGTGAAGCTCGTCTGTCCCGGCGCCGGCTGCAGCCGCTGCAGGCGGGCGAGCTGGTCGTCCTTGCCGCGCTGGGCGAGCGTGTCGTAGAGCTCGAACTGGACGTCGAAATGGTCCTCGATGACCGCCTTGTTGCGCCCGGTCACGAAGATGAAATGCTCGATGCCGGCCTCGCGCGCCTCGTCGACCACATATTGGATGACCGGCCGGTCGACGACGGTCAGCATTTCCTTCGGGATGGCCTTGGTGGCCGGAAGGAACCGCGTGCCGAGGCCGGCGACCGGGAAAACTGCCTTGCGAACGCGCTTCATGCTGACACCCCTGCTTTTCGGCCAATTATCCGCTCGGCGGCACGCTCCGCAATCCCCCCAAACATTTTCACGCCGGAATGTTGGGCTATCGGACGTCCAGGTTGAATGTGAGAGCTAGAAGCCGCGACACCTCTTTTCGTTCCCGGCGGCGCCTATGGTAAACTAAATACTAACCCGGTTCGGCGTTGAATGATCCTTCCTGATTTGACGAAGGAGGAAATGATGTCCGTTCGCAACACCGCGAGGCGCCTGACGGCACTGGCGACCGCAGCCGGCCTGACCTTGGCCCTGCTGATGCCCGCCGGACCCGCTTTCGCCGATGCCGGGTTCCGCCAGTGGGTCGCGGGCTTCCGCGCCACCGCGGTGGCGGGCGGCGTTTCGGGCGCTGTCTACGATCAGTCCATGAGAGGCATCGAGCCCGACCCGGTCGTGCTGGAAAAAGCCCGCACCCAGCCCGAATTCACCGCGCCCGCCTGGGACTATTTCGACAACCGCGTGCACGACCAGGCGGTCGCCAACGGCCAGGCGATGGCACGCAAATGGAAGCCATGGCTCGACCGCATCGAGGCGCGGTTCGGCGTCGACCGCAACATCCTTCTGGCCATCTGGTCGATGGAATCGAATTATGGCGAGACGCTCAAGCGCGACGACATCATGCGCAACGTCATCCGTTCGCTGGCCACCCTTGCCTATGGCGATCCCAAGCGCTCGAAATATGCCAGCACCCAGCTGATCGCGGCGCTGAAAATCCTGCAGAGCGGCGACATCGACGAGAGCCATCTGATGGGCTCCTGGGCCGGCGCGATGGGCCAGACCCAGTTCATCCCGACCAGCTATCAGCGCTATGCGGTCGACATGGACGGCAACGGCAGGCGCGATATCTGGAATTCGATCCCCGACGCGCTGGCGACTTCCGCCAATCTGCTCAAGAAGAACGGCTGGCAAGCCGGCAAGACCTGGGGCTATGAGGTCACCATACCGGCCAGCAAGCTGCCCGGCGGCGCAAAGACGATCGCGCAGTGGCAGGCGCTCGGCGTCGTCAGGGCCAGCGGCAAGCCGTTCAAGAACCTGACCGACAAGGCGACGCTGAAAGTGCCGGACGGCCGGGGCGGCCCCGCCTTCCTGATGATCCGGAATTTCTCGGTGATCAAGGCCTACAACAATGCCGACAAATACGCTTTGGCCGTCGGGCTTCTGGCCGATGAGATCGCCGGCGGCACCGGCCTGGTGCAGGACTGGCAGCGGCCCTTCACCAAGCTCAGCTTCGAGGAGCGGCAGGAGCTGCAGAAGCGGCTTTCCGAGCACGGCTATTACGACGGCAAGTTCGACGGCAAGATCGGCGACGGCTCGAAGGCCGCCATCATGGCCTACCAGGCAAAGGTTGGCCTGACCCAGGATGGCTATCCGAGCCTGGAAGTGCTCAAATGGCTCCGCAAGCGGTAGCAGAGCCGCTCTAATGCATGTCGCCCAAAAGTGCGCAGCGGTTTTGGGGGAACGACATGCATCAAAACAAAGACTTAAAGCGCGTCGACTGAATCCATTTCAGCGCGACGCACTTTAGGGCGCCAGGCATCCTTTCAAAGACGGCAAGGATGCGGTAGCGCTTCGGCTTGCGCATGACTTTCCCGCGTTTGCCTGGTCATGCGCCAAGGGATGGAGAGGTGTTTGGTTTCGGTCGCGCGTATCAGGCAGGGTATTCGCCGGGCGCCGATCCTGATTCTCGCCCTTGCCGTGCTTGTCGTCACCGCCGCCGGCGTGTTCCACGCCCCTGCGTTCGCGCAGGAGGAAAGCCGCGGCTGGTCGCTGCGCGACCTTCTGTTTCCCCGCCGCAGCGAACGCATCGAGCCGCCCGTCGAAGTCCAGCCAAGGCCGAAACCCAAGAAGAAATCCAAGCCACGCCCGCCGGCGGAGCCCGAAACGCCGATCGTCGAGAAGACCAACGATGCTCGCGTCGTCCTGGTGGTCGGCGATTTTCTGGCGAGCGGGCTTGCGGAGGGGCTGGACACGGCCTTTGCCGACAATCCCGCCGTCAGGATCGTCGCCCGCTCCAACGGTTCCTCCGGCTTCGTTCGCGACGACGTCTACAATTGGCCGGCCCAGATAAAATCGCTGATCGAGACCGAGAAACCGGCGGTCGTGATCGTCATGCTGGGCTCCAACGACCGGCAGCAGATGAAGGTCGGCGAAGTGCGCGAGCAGCCGCGCTCGGAGAACTGGACCAAGGAATATGAGCGCCGCACCGATGCGCTGGGCAAGGCTCTTCAGGAGACCAAGGTGCCATTCCTGTGGGTCGGCATGCCGGCTTTCGGTGTGTCGAAGATGAATTCCGACATGCTCGCCTTCAACGACATCTATCACTCGGTCGCCCAAAGCAATGGCGGCGAGTTCGTCGATGTCTGGGACGGCTTCGTCGATGAGAACGGCGCTTTCGTCACCTCCGGCCCCGACATCAACGGCCAGCCGGTGCGCCTGCGCTCCGACGACGGCATCAACGTCACCAAGGCCGGCAAGCGCAAGCTCGCCTTCTACACGGAAAAGCCGCTGGCCAAGATCCTCGGACTGGCGGCGCCGGGAAGCATCACCACCGTGTCGGCGCCGGCCGGCGCTCCGGTCGAGGCGCCGAAGCCGGCCGCCGCGCCCATCATCGTCGACCGCACCGCGCCGATGCTGCTCGGCGATCCCGCGCTCGACGGCGGCACTGAACTGCTGGGTGCCGCGCAGCCTGCCAGGGCCGATCCGAACCTGCCCGGCGAAAAGCTGATCCTGGAAGGCAAGGCGCCGGCCGCCTCACCCGGCCGCGCCGACGATTTTTCCTGGCCGCCGAAGCCGACCGCCGCCGCTCAGCCCGATACGGCGGCGGGCGTCAATCAGTAGCTCATCGGCTCGGAGACCGTTTTAGAAATTCGCTCCTGCGAGTCAGATGGTGGTGTTTTCGAGAACCGGACCGGAGCGTACGTTGACGTACGTGAGCACCGGAAGCGCAGAAAACGCCGGCAGTTGACCGTAGGAGTAGAATTTTAAAACGGTCTCAGCGCGGAAGAACCGTCGATCCCATCAACGCTTCGTCGATCGAGCGCGCCGCCTGGCGGCCCTCGCGGATCGCCCAGACCACCAGCGACTGGCCGCGGCGCACGTCGCCCGCGGCATAGAGCTTGTCGACGCTCGTCCTGTAATCGCTGTCGTTCGCCTCGACATTCTTTGAGCGGCGGCTGTCGGTAAC
>NZ_RZRY01000302.1:0-7367 GCF_003998035.1 Mesorhizobium sp. M2A.F.Ca.ET.039.01.1.1
GAAGACGCCGAAACCAAAAATGTAGGCTAGCACGATCCAGGCCGGCAGGCTCTCCTGCACCAGGGCAAAGCCCGCGACCAGCAAGGCGACAATCGGGGTGTTGGTGACCAGCACGCGCCTGAAGCCGAGCCGGTTCAGAAGGCGCGGCATGAAGAAGCGCATGATCAGGGATCCGATCGCGGCGACGAAGGTCAGCGAGCCGGCCTGCACGGCGCTCATGCCGAAGCCGAGCTGGAACATCAGCGGCAGCAGGAAGACCACGGAGCTGAGGCCGATCGTGTCGAGGCTGCCGCCGGTAAGGAAGGAGATGCGGAAGGTGCGGATGCGCAGCAGGTTGAGGTCGAGCAGCGGGTTGCGGGCGCGCAGGCAGTAGAAAGCGGCAACCGCCAGGATGATGATCGCCAGGCCGAGCTCGATGCCGATCAGGCTGCCCGCGGCATCCTTCGCGGCAAGTGAGTCCATGCCGAAGATCAGAAGGCCCATACCGCTGCCGACGAGCAGGAAGCCCGGAAAATCGAACGGCGTGCGGACAGGCTTGGTCGTTGACGGAAACAGCGAGGCGGCTAGCAGCGCCGCGGTCAGCGCGATCGGGATGTTGATGTAGAAGATCCAGCGCCACGAGACATAGGTGGTCAGCGCGCCGCCGACCAGCGGGCCGACCAGCGGCCCGGACTGGCCGGCGAGCGAAATATACATGTTGATCTTGAGCGTACGGTCGCGCGGGAAGCTCGACAGGATCACGACCTGGCCGAGCGTGCCCATCAGCGCGCCGCCGCAGCCCTGCAGGGCGCGCGAGCCGACCAGCATCCAGATGTTTTCCGAAAGGCCGCACAGCGCCGAGGCGCTGGCGAAGACGAGCAGGGCGAAGCAATAGACGTTGCGCAGGCCGAAGCGGTCGGCCAGCCAGCCGCCGAGCGGCATGGTGACGATGAGGCTGGCGACATAAACGGTGATCAAAAGGCCAAGCTGGCTTGGCGGGCGGTCGAGGCTCTCGCCGATGCCCGGCAGCGCCGTGACCACGACATTCTGGTCGAGGCTCGTCATGAACACGCCGCAAGCGACGGTTGCCGGCAACAACATCGACGGACCCTCCGCCGGAGCAAAGCGGGTCCTGGCCATCGCCGAAGTCTCAACAGTCATGGAAGGGTATGGTCGAACTGGTTGCCTGAGCGGGCGTCTGCCTTGGCAAACGCCCGTGATTCCTTACCTATCGCGCCTGCTGGCCCAACGCTCAAGCAGCAGTTGGAGCCGTTCGTAGTGCCAGATAGCGGCTGAACCAAAGGTGTGTTGAGATTCAGGTGAGGCCGGCCTGCAAATGGCAGCTTCCTGCGCTTCCGGTGCTCACGTACTTTAGTACGCTCCGCTTCGGTTCTCGGAATCCGCCACTTTCGGCACGGCCTCACCTGAATCTCAACACACCTTGGATGCTCTACTGCACCTCATAGCCGACCTCTTCGCTGGCGTGGCACAAGGCCTTCCAGAACGACCGCGCGAAGGAGCGGAAGACGTAGATGTCGAACTGGTCGGCGCCTGTGCGCTGGATCTGGGCGAAGATGTCGTGATGGTTGGTCGAGCGGCCGGCGCCGAGCGGGAAGGCCGGCAAGGCGAAGTCGATGGCAAAAAACTTCGCCATCACCCATTCGGCCTTCGGGCCGGCGATGCGGATCGCGGTGCGGCCATGCGACAGGTCCGTGAGCGTGCCGATGGCCGGCGTGATGACGCCGGCGAAGGCCGCAGCCAGTCCTTCGGCTTCGTCGACCACGGTGAATTTCCCCGGCGCGAAGCCGAAAACGGCACGGGCGCCGCTGCTTGTGCCGCCGCCAGCGCCGTCAGGCAGAGTGAGACCGGTGACCTTGCGGATGGCTTCGATCAACCGCTTCTCTTCGCCCGGCCAGGCGGCAAGCTGCAGGATCGAGCCCGGCCGCGTCTCGGACAGGATGACGTCGACGCCATGTTCGAAATTGCCGTGCGAGCCGGGATGATACTCCGGCTCTAGCGGCGACTGGCGTTCGGGCAAATGCTGCTCAGCCATGCATGCGGCTCCCGTCCGGGTCGTAGAAATGGTTGGAGACGATCTCGACCGGCCCGAACCGGTTGCGCAGCGGATCCGAGACGAAGGCGCGGGTCCCGTGCCGCGCCTTGCCGCCCTTGACCAGGGCGAGCGCGATATATTTGCCCAGCGCCGGTGAGTAACAGCAGGCGGTGATGTGGCCGAGCGAATCGTGCGGATTGGCTTCGTCCAGTTCCTCGACGATATGTCCGCCGCCGTTGAGGGCTCGGTTGTCGAGGGCGATCAGCCCGACCAGCTCGAGCCGGTCGGGGGCAATCAGGCCTTCGCGGTCCATCATGGCCGAGCCGATGAAGGGCTTCTTCTTCGACAGCATCCAGTCGAGATGGAGGTCGCGCGCGGTGGTGCGGCCGTCGATCTCGGCGCCGGTGACATGGCCCTTCTCGATGCGCATCGTGCCCAGCGCCTCGAGCCCGTAGGTGACAAGGCCAAAAGGCTTGCCGGCCTCGATCAAGGCTTCCCAGACGAGGGTGCCGTAACCGGCGCCGGAATAGACCTCGAATGCCATTTCGCCGGAAAAGGACAGCCGGCAGATCATCACCGGCACGCCGGCAATCCGGCCATGGACGATGCCCATGAAGGGCAGGGTGGCATTGTCGACGGCAGTGCCTGTGACGCAAGCGGCAAGGATGGCGCGCGCGTTCGGGCCGCCGATCGCTGCCCCGGCCCACTCGTCGGTGACGGAGGTGACGGTGACCTTCAGCTCCGGCCAGATGACGTCGAGGAAATATTCCAGATGCTGCATCACCTTGCCGGCATTGGCGGTGGTGGTTGTCATCAGGAAATCCTGCTCGCCGAGCCGCCAGGTGGTGCCGTCGTCGAAGGCCAGTCCATCCTCGCGCAGCATCAGGCCGTAGCGCGCCTTGCTGACGGCCAAAGTGGAAAACATGTTGGTGTAGACGCGGTCGAGGAACTCGGCCGCGTCCGGCCCTTGCACCGCGATCTTGCCCAGCGTCGAGACGTCGACGATGCCGGCGCTGTCGCGCGTGGCGCTTGCTTCCCGCACATAGGCCTGCTCGACCGTCTCGCCGGGGAGGCCATAGATCATCGGGCGGTACCAGAGGCCGGCCGAATACATCCTTGCGCCATTGGCGATGTGCCAGTCATGCATCGGGGTCAGCCGCTCGGGCTTGAGGTCGCCGAAGCGCTCTGCCGCCAGCGAGCCGATCGATACCGCCGTGTAAGGCGGGCGGAAGCGGGTCGTGCCGACTTCGGGGATAGGCTTGCCGAGCGCCTCGGCCATGATGGCGAGACCCGGCACGTTGGAGTTCTTGCCCTGGTCGGTCGCCATGCCGAGCGTGGTGTAGCGCTTCAGATGCTCGACCGAGACGAAGCCTTCGCGATGCGCCAGCCGCACGTCCTCGGCGGTGACGTCGTGCTGGAAGTCGACAAAGCTCTTGCCCTTGGCCCTGATCTCGAAGACCGGAGCCGGATCGGGATCGCCCGGAGCCGCCTCGACGACGGGCAGGGGACCGGATGAAGCCGTACCGCCGGCCGCCTGGAGACCGGCGGCGCGACCTTCCGCGATTGCCTCCGCTGTCGAAAAACTGCCGGTGAAGGCGCCGGCGCCGATCCAGCGCTGCGTCGGCTTCGGCGGCAGGAAAGCTTGCCTGGCAGGGTCCCACTCGGCTTTCGCGCCGGCCTGGCTGGCGAGGTGGATGGTCGGCGACCAGCCGCCCGACATCAGAAGGCTCTCGGCGTGGATGCTGCGCTCGTCGCCGCTGAGCGAACCGCTCATGGCGTCGAAGCGCTGCACCTTAAGGCCGGTGAGCGCCTTCCCGCCCTCGGTCGCGACCACGGCGTGACCGGCAAGCAGCTCGGCTTCCGCATCGCTCGCCAGCCGGCGCATCTCGTTCGAGACATCGCTGCGGACATCGATGATGGCGACGACCGCGGCGCCAGCCTTCTTCAGGGCGACGGCCGAGCGGTAGGCGCTGTCGTTGTTGGTGAAGAGCGCGACGCGCTGTCCCGGCAGCACACCATACTCATTGACATAGCGCTCGGCGGCGTGCGCGAGCATCACGCCTGGGCGGTCATTGCCCGGGAACACCAGCGGCCGTTCGAAGAAGCCGGTGGCGAGCACCACCGTGCCCGCGCGGATCGCCCAGTAGCGCTGGCGCGGCTCGCCCTTGGCGGCGACTTCCTTGTGGTCGGTCACCCGTTCAAGCGCGGCCAACGTGTTGCCGTCGTAATAGCCCCACACCGTCGTGCGCGGCAAAAGGCGCACATTGTCGTTGCCTGCGAGCTGCGCGGCCATACGCTGGGCCCAGTCGGCGGCAGGCATGCCGTCGATGGTTTCGCCCGACCAGTTGGCGGAGCCGCCAAAATGGGCTTCGAGATCGGCGAGGATGACCCGGGCGCCCTGGTCGGCGGCGGCCTTGGCCGCCATCAGGCCGGCCGGACCGGAGCCGACGACCAGCACGTCGCAAAACGCGTTCATGCGTTCGTAGCGCGCCGGGTCGTGGGCGGTACCCGCCTTGCCGAGACCGGCGGCGCGGCGGATGAAATGCTCGCAGAACATCCAGAAGCGCGTGCCCTTCAACGGGCCGATCACCGGCCCCATGAAAGTCTTGTAGTAGAAGCCGGCAGACAGGATCTTGCCGCCAAGCTGGTTGATTGCGCCGATGTCCCAGGCGAGCGACGGCGTGCGGTTCTGGCTGACGGCGACGAGCCCATCATAGATCTCGACCATGGTGGCCGGAATGTTCGGCTCGCGCACCTCGCCGCGCAGCACCGTCACCAGCGCGTTCGGCTCCTCGACGCCGGCGGAAAGCAGGCCGCGCGGGCGATGGTATTTGAACGAACGGCCGAACAGCGTCACGCCATTGGCGAGCAGCGCCGAGGCCAGCGTGTCGCCGGCATGACCGGTGTAAGGCGCGCCGTCGAAGGTGAAGCGGATGGTGCGCAGCCGGTCGATGCGGCCGCCGGTCTCCGTGCGGCGCGGGCTCACGAACGGCCCTCCGCCCTGTTGTCGGCAGATTTGTGGCCGCCACGGGCGAAGGCCGTGCTCAGGATCTCATGCGTGATGGTGTTGCGCACGACCCTCAGATGCGAACGGCAGCCGCCGGAATGCTGCCATATCTCATTGTGGTCGCCGGCCGGATTGAGCCGGTCGTAGACATAGGCGTTCCAGGCGTCGAGATCTTGCGAGGCCGGCTGCGGCCGCTGACGGTTGCCGTCGCCCTGATAGGTGAATTCGATGACATCGCGCGGCCCGCAATAGGGACAGGTGATCAGCATTTTCTGGTATCTTCTTGTTCAACCATGATCTTTTCCAAAAACCGGTCCCCACTTTTTGGGATTATGGTTCCCTAATGCAGCCGCGGGTTCGCGCCCTGGCCTTTGTCGTCGATGATCAACCCGCGATAGAAGCGGTCGAGCGTGAAGGGCGCGTTGAACTCGTGCGGCTCGTCCTTGGCGATGGTATAGGCAAAGCACCAGCCGGAGGCGGGCGTCGCCTTGAAGCCGCCGTAGCACCAGCCGCAATTGAGGTACATGCCCGGCAACGGGCCGGTGGTGATGATCGGCGAGCCGTCCATCGTCATGTCGCACAGCCCGCCCCAGGAACGCAGCATGCGCACCCGGGCGAGACCCGGGAACAGCGCCAGCATCTCGCTCATCACCTCATCGACGATCGGCAGGCTGCCGCGCTGGGCGTAGCTGTTGTAGCCGTCGAGGTCGCCGCCATAGACGAGGCCGCCCTTGTCGGACTGCGAAATGTAGAAGTGGCCCATGCCGAAGGTGAGAACGGTATCGATGACCGGCTTCAGCGATTCCGAGACGAAGGCCTGCAGCACATGGCTTTCGATCGGCATGTGCGAAATGCCGGCAAGCTGCATGACGTGACCGGTGCTGCCGGCAACGGCAAGTGCGACCTTCTTGGCGCGGATTTCGCCACGCGTCGTCGAAACGCCGGTGACGCGGCCGCCGTCGCGCAGGAAGCCGGTGACCTCGCAATTCTCGATGATGTCGACGCCGCGGCGGTCGGCGCCGCGCGCATAGCCCCAGGCGACCGCGTCGTGCCGGGCCGTGCCGGCCCGCGGCTGCATCAGCCCGCCAAGCACCGGGAAGCGCGCCGAACCGGAGACATCCAGCGCCGGCACAAGCCGCTTGATCTGCTCGACGCTCATCAGTTCGGCGTCGACGCCGAGATGGCGCATGGCGTTGCCGCGCCTTGCATAATCGTCGAGCTGAGCAGGGGTGTGCGCAAGGTTAAGGCAGCCGCGCTGCGAGAACATGACATTGTAGTTGAGGTCGTGCGAAAGGTTCTCCCACAGCTTCATCGAATGCTCGTAGAAGCGGGTGTTCTGCGGCAAGAGATAGTTGGAGCGCACGGCGGTCGTGTTGCGGCCGACATTGCCCGAGCCCAGCCAGCCTTTTTCCAGCACGGCGACATTGGTGATGCCGTGTTCCTTGGCAAGGTAATAGGCGGTCGAAAGACCGTGCCCGCCGCCGCCGATGACGATCACATCGTAGGAAGCCTTGGGGTCAGGCTTCCGCCAGGCGGGCTTCCAATCCTTGTTGCCGGCCAGCGCATTCTTGAGCAGCGAAAAGGCTGAATATTCGGCCATTCTTCCCATCGTCCTTATGATGCGAGGCGGCAGACTATAGAGCAGGCGGGAAGCGCAAAGCCAAGATTGCGCCATCGCTTTTCGACAGGCCGACTCCGCTCGACGCGACCGGGACGGCTTGCCGCCCGATAGACCGGTCTTTATCAAGGGCGGAATTTCGAGGATTTTCGGCCGCGAGTCGCCACAACGCCATGTTTTTCCGCCTGCTGCGCCTGATCTTGGTCGTCATCGTCGCTGTCTTAGGGCAGCCGGTGTTCGACGCGTCGGCGCAGGCGATCGGCCACGGCTCGGCGCAACTCATCGCCGACCAGACCAAGGTCATCCAGGATCTGACGGCCAAGACGGACGGGCTGGAGAAGAGACTGGGCGACCCCGACCAGGACGATGCGGGGCTGGTCGATATCCGCCTGCAGCTCGAGGATATTTCGCGGGCGGCGCTGACCAGCGCGCTGGCATTCCGCCAGCGCCTCAACGATATCAACGCCCGCGTCGAAGTGCTTGGGCCGCCTCCGGCACAGGGGCAGCCGCCCGAGCCGGCGATCGTCAGCAACGAGCGCAGCGCGCTTGTCTCGGAGAAGGCCGAGATCAACGCGGTCGTCGCCAGCGCGCAGAATCTGTCGGTCCGCGTCAACGGGCTGGTCGACAAGATCTCAGTGATGCGCAGCGAGCTTTTCCGCAGCGTCATCACCAAACATTATGATCTGAACGACGCGCTGAGCCCGCAGGCC
>NZ_RZRY01000303.1:0-7316 GCF_003998035.1 Mesorhizobium sp. M2A.F.Ca.ET.039.01.1.1
TGAAACTGGTTCGCCGCAGCGCCGCGCCAAGCCGACCGCTTGGCGCTGCGGCGACCGCATCATAGGGAGAGAAAACTGTTACCTATGTATCCGGTTCAAAGTGTTACCCATCTATCCGCTGGACACTTTTCGCGGGCGTCGCGTCCTCGCCTTCTCCCCGTTCATGGGGAGAAGGTGCCCGAAGGGCGGATGAGGGGCGGCGCCGGCGCCTAAAAGGCAGCGTGGGCGCCCTACGAAGGCCCCCTCTCCGTCCGCTTCGCGGACACCTCTCCCCGCCTTTGGCGGGGCGAGGAAAACGCTACTTCGTCAGATCCAGCGCCGCCGTCAGATCGCCCATCGGCGGCTGGTCGTCGTTGCGCAGCGCCTTGTCGCGGGCGACGATGCCTTGCAGCACCGGCAGCTCGTAGCGGTTGGTGATGAAGCGCAGGATCGAGGTGGTGTCGTACTGCGTGTGGTCGACCATGCCCATCTTCGCATAGGGCGAGATGATGAAGGCCGGGACGCGGTTGCCCGGGCCCCAGCGGTCGGCCTTGGGCGGCGCGACGTGATCCCAGAAGCCGCCATTCTCGTCATAGGTGACGACCACCAGCATATGCGCCCATCGCGGGCTCTTCTCCAGATGCGAAACGATGTCGGCCAGATGCTGGTCGCCCGAGGTCACGTCGGCATAGCCGGCATGTTCGTTGAGGTTGCCCTGCGGCTTGTAGAAGGAGACCTGCGGCAGCTTGCCGTCGTCGATCGCCTTGATGAACTCTTCGCCGCCGAGGCCGCCATCCTTGATGTGCTCGGCGCGCGCGGCTGTGCCCGGCGCGTAAGCCGCGAAATAGTTGTAGGGCTGGTGATGGAACTGGAAGTTCGGCACGGGCGTCGCGTTCTTGCCGTCGAGCGCCACCTGCCAGGCGCCTGAATACCACGCCCAGGAAACGCCCTTCAGCGACAGGAGATCGCCGACGGTGATCTCGTGCTGCGGCGGCAGCGTGGTCGGCGCAGCCGGATCGGCGAGCGCCTTGTCGCCGCCTTCGGCCGGCTTGTTGGCGCTCGGCTGGTAGGGCGGCTGCATGGTGTTGACGGCATAAAAGTCTGGAGTGATTGCGCCGTCATTGGCGAATTTCGGCACGCCGCCGAGTGCGGAGGCCGGTGAATTGTCGGCCGGCTTCAGCGTCACGCCATCCGGCTCGACGACGGCGATCTGGCCCTTCACCGGGCTGGTGTCGGCATTCGGATAGTAGGGCACGCAGGCGCAGGCGAGCATGAAGTGGTTGAGGAAGGAGCCGCCGAAGGCGCCTTGGAAGAAATTGTCGGCCAGAACGTACTTCTTGGCGATCGCCCACATCGGCAGGTTGGAGCCGTCGTAATGGCCCATTACCAGCGAGCCGGAATCGGCCCAGGCGACGAACTTGTCGTTCTTGCCGCCGTCGATCTGCATCTGCTCCTGGTAGAAGCGGTGCCAGAGGTCATGCGTGACGACGTTGGTGCCCTCGTTGAAGCCGTTGGGATCGTCGATGGCGAATGTCGCGTTGGCGAGATGCGCGCTCTGCGCTTCCGTCACCGCCGGCGTGACGCCCTTGCCGGTCAGCCCGCCCCAGGCCGGCGGCAACTCGGAAAGCAGCTTGCCGTCACGGTCGAGCTGGCGCGCCTGGCCGGGCGACACATTCGCCAAGCCGTTGGCACCGGGGAAGCCGCCATAGAGGTTATCGAAGCTGCGGTTCTCGGCGTAGATGACGACGACGGTGTCGATCTTGTCGTAGCCGGGGGGAGCCGCGTGGGCAGCGGCGGAGAGCGATGCCAGCGCCGTGGTGGCGAGGCAAAGGGAGAGAAGGGACCGGGTCATTGAAGGATGCCTCGTGGCTGGGGAATGGCTGGAGGACGGCAATGCAGGAACGCAGATGCATCAATGCCCAGCTACTTCGATGCCTTGTCACCTTTGTGACAGTTCCGTCCCCGTCAAACACGGTTTCGTGAGCGGGACGGCCAGTCATCAATCCGTTGCACTTGAACCTTACGTCGCGAAGGAAATCAGGGATGTCGCCGCGCAGATGAGACGGAAAAATCACGCGATCGCCCTGCTGGCAGCTTCGATCGTCGGCTTGACCGCACCCGCCAATACCGCGGAGCCATTGGGCGTCCATCCTGGCCCGATGTCGCGCCGGGAAGCTTATGCCCGCGTCGACGCGCCGACGGCGCTCGGACGGCAGATGTTCTTCGACCTTTCGCTCTCTGCTTCCGGCAAGCAGGCCTGCTCGTCCTGCCACGATCCCAATCACGCCTTCGGACCGGCCTCGGCCTCGCCGGTCGAGATGGGCGGAGCCAGGCTCGACCAGCCCGGCGTGCGCGCCGTGCCGTCGCTGCGCTATTTGCAGGCAGCGCCAGCCTTCAGCGAGCATTTCTACGACTCCGAGGACGAAGGCGACGAGAGCGTCGACAACGGCCCGACCGGCGGCCTGACCTGGGACGGCCGCGCCGACCACGGCAAGGACCAGGCGAGAATCCCGCTGCTGTCGCCCTTCGAGATGGGCAACAAGGACGAGGCCCAGGTGGCCGCCAGCCTGCGCAAGGCGCCCTATGCCGACGCCTTCAAGGCCGCCTTCGGCGCCGATGTCTTCGACCATCCGCAGGACGCTTTTGATGCCGCGGTGGAAGCGCTCGGCACCTTCGAGCAGAGCAGCGCCGATTTCTATCCCTATTCCAGCCGCTATGACGCCTTCCTCGCCGGCAAGGCGCAGCTCTCGGCGCAGGAATTGCGCGGCCGGATGCTGTTCGAGGACGAGGCGAAGGGCAATTGCGCGAGCTGCCATTTGAGCGAGCCCGCCAATGACGGCGAGCCGCCGCAGTTCACCGACTACGGCCTGATCGCGATTGCCGTGCCGCGCAATCCGGCGATCCCCGCCAATTCCGATCCTGATTACTTCGACCTCGGCCTGTGTGGCCCGCTGCGCACCGACTTCAAGGGCCGCGCCGAGTATTGCGGCCTGTTCGAGACGCCGACGCTGCGCAACGTGGCCTTGCGCAAAAGCTTCTTCCACAATGGTTATTTCCACACGCTGCGCGACGCGGTCGCCTTCTATTCCAGCCGCGACAGCGATCCGGCGCGCTGGTACCCGAAGAATGCCGACGGCACGGTCGACAAATTCGACGATCTGCCAAGAGCTTACTGGCCGAACCTCAACACCGACCCGCCGTTCAACGGCAGAAAGCCCGGCGACAAGCCGGCGCTGACCGATGCCGAGATCGACGACATCGTCGCCTTCCTCGGCACGCTGACCGACGCCGACCAGGCGGGGCACTGAGGCTGGGGGCCAGTCAGAAAGGCGCGCCGCGAGATTGATTCAAGGCGGTGCGGGCTCGGTTGCCGCTTCTCATTGCGCGAGCGCGTAGCGGCTCACCACCATGCCGCAGGCATAGGACTTCGAGCCGAGGAGCGTCAGCCTGGCGAACCCGCTTTTGTCGAAGATGCGGCGGCCTTTCCCCAGCACCGCCGGATTGATGAAGAGCTGGAACTCGTCGACCAGGCCGGCGGCGATCAGCGCCGAGGCGAAGCCGGCGCCGCCGAACACGGCGATGTCGCCGCCCTCGCCCTGCTTCAGCGCGTCGACCTCGCGCGGCAGGTCGCCGCTTACGACCCATGTCCGTTCCCAGCGCGACGCTGCAAGCTTGTCGCTCGCGACGACCTTCTCAGCCTCGACGATACGCTGCGCGAAAGCATAGAAGCGATCCTTCGGATATTTCTTGGCCGCATTGCCCCAATGGGCAAGGTAGCCCTCTTCCACCATCTTGCGGCTCAACAGGATGGTGCCGACGGTCGTGAAGACGGCATTGAAATCCTGCTTCAACTCCTCGTCCCAGTCGCTGTCGTCGCCCCATTCCCAAAGCTGCCAGCGACGATCCTCATCGGAGCCGACAAAGCCGTCGACCGACATTTGCATCTGAAGGATCAGCTTCCTCATGCTCATTCTCCTCGCCAATGATTTACTTTTGGAACCGTTTGACGCAAAGCGGCAATGGTGTCAATAGTAAATTGATTTACAAATGGAAGTATGTTGATGGCGACCAAGGGACGGTCTGGCTGCCCGATCAGCCTCTCGCTCGAATTGCTCGGCGACCGCTGGACACTGCTCATCATCCGCGACCTGGCTTTCGCCGGGAAACGGCATTTTCGCGAATTCCTGCAGTCCGACGAAGGCATCTCGTCGCGCACGCTGGCCGAGCGGCTGCAGACGCTGCAGGACGAAGGCATCCTCACGCGAAGCGACGACCCCAGCCATGGCCTGAAGGCGATCTACCGGCTGACAGAGGCCGGCATCGACCTGTTGCCGGTGCTGGCGACGCTAGGCGCCTGGGGCAGCAAACACCGCAAGGCCGACGACAAGCTTGCCCGAATCGCCGATGACCTCGCGACCGGCGGCGAGCCGGCGCTCGAGCGGATGAAGGAGACGCTCAGGGCGCAACATATGGGATAGCGGAGTCGGAACACCGCGCTCCGCCGGCGACCTGTGTTCAAACGCTTGGGTCAGCGAGCGGCGTTGCGTGGCCAGTGCGTCGAAGGCAAATGCAACACCCGCGTGCCGTCCGCCGATTTGTCTCGCATTTTCACAGTTGGCCATGAGCGTCGACGATCTCAGCCAGCCTGTCCGCTCCGCGGCGGCCCCGCCGGCTCCTCGGCCGGTGGCTCCCCGGGGAGCCCCAATCGCAGCCGCTCCTCCTCGGCGAAGCTCTCGGCCTGCTCGTGAATGTCGAACACTTGCTGCGTCAGCCTGCCACCGTCGACGATGCGCACGATCCATTGGCCATTGACGGTTTTCACACGCACACTGTCTGGCTCGCTTGTTATCATACGGCTCCTGCCTTCGGCCCAAGTATCTGGTGCCTAGACCCAATACGATCTAGAGCGCCTTAAGTTGCCGAAAGCGGAGCTGATCGACATTTAGTGCGAAGGCACTCGCCGATACTCAGTAGATTTTTGAAATCTGACGGATAAAAACGACTATGGCGCCTACGTCGCCCCGTCGAGCAAAGACTACAATAACTCACGGAGTGGTGGGGAGCGATGGGCGGCCCGGCTGCCTTGGGGGGTGATACTGGGTTCGGCGGCCGGGCCTGACCGGAGTTTGCGAGGCCGCCGGCTGCAGGAAAGGATGCGCTCGCGCCCATGCGAGGGCAAGAACGACCTAGGCCCTAGGACCAAAGCTGCAAGCGCAGGGGCCGAGACGGACCAATCACAATCAGGCTGTAAACCACCTGAAGCCGGCCGCGCGTCAAAAGCCGAAATAATGCTGGCCGAAAAGATAGCCGAGCGCCGCGACCACCAGCGGAAACAGCGCCGGCGCCGCCCTGCTGAACAGCGAGGCGCTTATCTCCTTGGCTGGAGCGCTGGGTTTGGCATTGCCGAGGTTTTTGGTCATGGGCTTAGTACCGGTTGGGGCCAGTTGCCGGCGGAGCCATAAATTAGAAGTCGCTTATTAAGTTTCCAGCAAGCCCAATGCTACAATTCGCGGCAATTTATTCCGATTGCTGGGTGCGCTCGGCAAGCGCGAAAGCCTGGAGGTTGCGCGATTTGCCGGGATCCTGGTCGGCATTGGCGATGATGGCATGGAAGGCGGCGCGGGCGATGTCCTTCTTCCTGGCGTCGGGATGCTCCTTGCGCACCGCCTTGAGCAGGTCTTTCGGCTTCATATCGGGGGTGACGAGGCGCATCAGCGTGTCGCCTATGGCCTGCAATTCGCTGGCATCCATAACGATGACCCTGTTTTGACGACATAAGCCTAGCATATAGGGGAGCGAGCGCGTCACTTTCGTGATACGCGCCGGGAGCTGGGCGACGGTCGCCATGACCCAAGCCGTCGATAGTCAGGATCCGAAATGGCGAGAGGCGAACTGACGGACGGCAATGCTTGGTGACCTTGCCGCTTTCGGCGGACTTTTCCTGACCGCCTTCGCCGCCGCGACCATCCTGCCGCTGCAATCGGAAGCAGCGCTGGTCGGCTTTCTCCTGGCCGGGACCCATTCGCCGGCCGCGCTGGTTCTGGTCGCGACGATCGGCAACGTGCTTGGTTCGGTGGTCAACTGGCTGCTGGGCCGCGGCATCGATCGCTTCGGCGACCGCAAATGGTTTCCGGCAAAGCCTGCCGCGCTCGACCGCGCGGCGGCGCGCTATCACCGTTACGGACGATGGAGCCTGCTGCTGAGCTGGGCTCCATTTATCGGCGATCCGCTGACGGTGATGGCCGGCGTGCTGCGCGAGCCCCTATGGAGCTTTATCGCCATCGTCACCGTTGCCAAGACCGGCCGGTACCTGCCGGTGGCGGCCGCGACCCTCGGCCTCTAGCCTAAAGAACTCATGGCGCAGGCATCCAGCCGTGAATTCTCGCCATAGCAAAGCCGCACGGCCAGGGCGGCCGCGATATGTCCCTGCGGGCCGGCCTTGGCAAATCGCCAAGGCCTTCCGTTGAAGTTCGGGGGCTCTATCAAAGAGCTGGGTCGCTCTATCCTTTACGCGGGCACAAGGACGGCGATGCGATGCACGCCGACTTCCTTGCTGGTATTCGTCGCCTCGTCGGTCTTGCCTTTGGAGCAGGTGTACATGTCACCGACCTTGAGCTTGAACTCCTTGTCCGCCTTCTTGATGGTGAATGCGCCGGAAGTAATGGTGCATACCATGTCGTTATCCATCACACTTTGAGGAGCGTGCGCTCCGGGCTGAAACACCACGTCAACAATCGAGATGCTCTTATAGGCGGGAATGTCGGAGTTGCCGGGGCCGACCTCGACCACTCTGACGCCCGGCGCAATCTCCTTGCCTTCGTTCGCACCGTACTTCTTGGTTTTCGCAAATGTTGCCGTTGCGAACAGGGGAGCAACCGTTGCGGCCGACACGCCGAGCGCGATTGCAGACCTGCGATTCATCGTCTTCATCGCATCCTCCCTAAACCTGTCATGCACGGATGAGCATGGCCTCAGCATATTAGCACAAACTGATTTGATTGTGCGGAAAAGCGCGTGTCGGTGACCGCGTTTACTGTTGCTTTTGCCGGAACTTCGAATGGCAGCTCGTGCAGTCCTGCAGGATGAGGTGCAGGAGATGTTCCGCCGGCATCCTGGCCGGATCGGCTTCAGCCGCGCCCGGGCGCTTGCCGAGCAGGCTGCCGCCATCCATCGGCGGGCCGGGCATCCGCATGTCGGCGGGGATACCCGGCGGCGCGTTCCCCGCCTTGATCGCGAGCGCGTCGGCGAGCCGGCCGATATGGCGGGCGAGCGCCTCGAACTCCGGCCGGGCCTGGTCGATCTCCGGTCTGGCGGCCGATGGCGCGCCAAGCGTGCCC
>NZ_RZRY01000304.1:0-7314 GCF_003998035.1 Mesorhizobium sp. M2A.F.Ca.ET.039.01.1.1
CTTTATTCCATGCGGGACGTGCTCGGCCTGAGCTGAGGCGTCTCTTCCGTAAAATTCCAAAGGAGCAAACATGTCGGGAACTCTCGTGCTCGTGCGCCACGGCCAGAGCGAATGGAACCTGAAGAACCTGTTCACCGGCTGGCGTGATGTCGGCCTGACCGAGCAGGGCACCGCCGAGGCGCTGGCCGCCGGCGAGAAGCTCAAGGCGCGCGGCCTGAAATTCGACATCGCCTACACTTCGGCGCTGCAGCGGGCACAGAAGACCTGCCAGCTGATCCTCGACGTCGTCGGCCAGAGCGAGCTCAAGACGATCCGCGACCAGGCGCTCAACGAGCGCGACTATGGCGACCTCTCCGGCCTCAACAAGGACGACGCGCGCAAGAAATGGGGGGAGGAGCAGGTACATATCTGGCGCCGTTCCTACGACATCGCGCCGCCCGGCGGCGAAAGCCTGAAGGACACGGGCGCGCGCGTGTGGCCCTATTACCTGCACGAGGTGCAGCCGCATGTGCTGCGCGGCGAGACGGTGCTGGTCGCCGCGCACGGCAATTCGCTGCGCGCGCTGATCATGGCGCTGGACGGCAAGAGCGGCGAAGAGATCGTCAAGCTCGAGCTCGGCACCGGCGTGCCGGTGATCTACAAGCTCAACGCCGATTCCACCGTGGCGAAGAAAGAAGTGCTGGAGGGGTGAGGAGCAGCTTCCTTCTCCCCGTTCACGGGGAGAAGGTGCCCGAAGGGCGGATGAGGGGCAGCGCCGGCTTCGGCGACTACTCGTCCGGGCTCGAAGCGAGAGCCGGAACCCCACCTGACCAGCGTCGGCGCCGCCCCTCACCTGCCTGCCGGCATCCTCTCCCCGTATAGTGACGGGGAGAGGGAAGCGCCGCCGCCGGTTTCGCCAATCGCCAGCGTTGCGGGAAGGGTGACGAGGGCGGCGCAGACATCGACGAAAAAAGCGCGTTGACACATATCGTTTGCCCGCTTACATGAGCGCCCACCAGCCCAGATGGCGGAATTGGTAGACGCGCACGGTTCAGGTCCGTGTTCCGCAAGGAGTGGAGGTTCGAGTCCTCTTCTGGGCACCATCTCATCCCGACTACCAACGGGATCGGCCTTATCCGCCAGCGATCACGACGTTCAAGATTAGCCTTTGACCTCGGAACTTCGTCATCCCAGGGCGGAGCAGGAGCGAAGCTCCGTCGCGGAGACCCTGCGATCCATGCCGTGACGTCGAGGCGCGGCCCTCCAGAATTCTGCTCTGCTGCGTTCTCCGACAAAGGTCACGGCATGGATCCTCGGGTCAAGCCCGAGGATGACGACGCATAGGGTGCCGCCCCAACCTCCCCTTCCGGCCAGTCCTCGAACAAACCGCTTCAAACCCGGCGGCCATGACGCTACGGTCGCGCCATGGCCCCTTCCGTCAGCCCGACCATCGCCGCCCGCCGCGACCAGATGTTCCCGATCCTCTCGGAGGCGGATATCGAGCGCATGCGCCGCTTCGGCGAGGCGCGCGCCTATGCCGCCGGCGAGCATATCGTGACGGCCGGCACGGTTTCGCCAGGCGTGATCCTCATCCTGTCGGGAAAAGTGGACATCACCCAGGCCGGCGGGCTCGGCCAGCCTGAACCGATCGTCACCCATGGCGCGGGCAATTTCATCGGCGAGCTGGCGCAGCTGTCGAACCGGCCGTCGCTGGTCAATGCCGAGGCGGTCGAGCCGGTCGAGGCGATCGTCATCCCCTCGCAGCGGCTGCGCGACCTGATGGTGCAGGAGGCCAATCTCGGCGAGCGCGTCATGCGGGCGCTGATCCTGCGCCGAGTCGGGCTGCTCGAAAGCGGCGCCAGCGGGCCCGTCGTCATCGGCCCACCGGGCAATGGCGACGTGCTGCGGCTGCAAGGGTTCCTGCGGCGCAGCGGGTTGCCGCACCGGGCGCTCGATTCCGACACCGACCCTTGCGCGAAAACGCTGATCGAGCGGTTCCATGTCGATCCGCACCATCTGCCGATCGTGCTCTGCCCGAACGGCAAGCTGATGCACAATCCGGGCGAGAACGAGCTTGCCCGCTGCGTCGGCCTGCTGCGGCCGATCGATGCCGACAAGGTCTATGACGTGGCGATCGTCGGCGCCGGGCCGGCAGGGCTGGCGGCGGCGGTCTATGCGGCCTCGGAAGGGCTGTCGACCATCGTGCTCGACTGCCGCGCTTTCGGCGGGCAGGCCGGCGCCTCGGCGCGAATCGAGAACTATCTCGGCTTCCCGACCGGCATCACCGGCATGGCGCTGATGGCGCGCGCCTACAACCAGGCGCAGAAATTCGGTGTGGAGATGGTGATCCCAGACGAGGCGAAGCTGCTCGACGACGCCGGCGACGGCGCCCGCTACAGGCTTGCCATCGGCGATGGCGAGAGCGTTCGCTCACGCGCGGTGGTGATCGCCAGCGGCGCGCGTTACCGCCGCCTCGACATCGCCAACCTGGCGCAGTTCGAGGGCACCTCGGTGCATTACTGGGCCTCGCCGATCGAGGCCAGGCTTTGCCAGAGCCAGGAGGTGGCGCTGGTCGGCGCCGGCAATTCGGCCGGACAGGCGGCGGTCTATCTGGCGAGCCAGGTGCGCAAGGTGACGCTCCTGGCGCGCCGCGACAGCCTCGACGCCACCATGTCGCGCTATCTGGTCGAGCGCATCAAGGCGCAGCCCAACATCGAGGTGCTGACGCAGACCGAAGTGACGGCGCTTGAGGGCACCGAGGGTAATCTCGAGCGGCTGCGCTGGCGCAACCGGGTGACCGGCGAGGAGACGGAGCGCGCCATCCACCACCTCTTCCTGTTCATCGGCGCCGACCCTAACACCGACTGGCTGGCCAACTGCAACGTGGCGCTGGATGCCAAGGGTTTCGTGCGGACCGGACCGGACACGACGCCAGGGCACGGGCTGATGGAAACCAGCCGCAGCGGCGTCTTCGCCATTGGCGACGTGCGCTGCGGCTCGACCAAGCGCGTCGCAGCCGCCGTCGGCGAAGGCGCGCAGGTGGTCGCGGCCTTGCATGCCTATCTGGCGCGGAACGGCGGCGGCGCCGTGAACGAATAGACCAGCGAACCGGCGAGGAACCCGCGATGGACGAATGCAGGCATACCAGGGACATCAAAAAGGTCACGCCGAGCGCGCTGGGTTGCGAGGAATGCCTGAAGAGCGGCTCCTGGTGGGTGCATCTCAGGCTCTGCCGGACCTGCGGCCATGTCGGCTGCTGCGACGACTCGCCCAACCGCCACGCGACGAAACATTTCCGTGCCACGCAGCATCCGATCATCGAGGGCTACGACCCGCCGGAAGGCTGGGCCTGGTGCTTCGTCGACGAGGTTTTCGTCGACCTCGAGGGCGATACGACGCCCCAGAACGGGCCGATTCCGAAGTTTGTTTGAGTCCAGCCGTTCCGGGCCGCGCTTTACCGCACCGAGCCCGTCACAGTCGGGTCGATGGCGTCGGGCACGGATTTGCGCTCGTTGCCGGCAAAAATGCCGATGAGCAGCAGGCTAAGCACAACCGGCACAAACAGGATGGCGATGCGGGCCTGCACGTAGAAGATGGCACGCCATTCGTTTCGCTTTTCGGGGCTGTCGTTCATCATGCTCGCTCTGTCTGCGCCACCCAGGGCGGGACATAGAGACGAAGCGTTAAACATCTCCTTCCGATTCCGTTAACGGGCGACGATGTGCTATGTTGAAGTCATGAAGAACGACCGCACAGACGCGCCTCCGTTTGGTGAGACACTCGAGAACCGCATCAAGGTTCCGCCGAAGGTCTATGCGGAGTTCCTGGCGCTTCTCGATGCGCCGGCCAAATCCAATGAGAAGCTATCCAGGCTCATGAACGCCCCACAGCCATGGGAGAGCAAGTGACCCTCTCCGTCTCGGCGCTGCGCGCCGATCCACCTCTCCCCCACCTTGTGGGGGCGAGGAAATGCCAATCCCCCAAAGCCACGGCCTTCGCAAGCCTGGGTTCCTCGCCCCGCCAGAGGCGGGGAGAGGTGGCTCGGCGAAGCCGAGACGGAGAGGGAGCGCCCTATGCGATTGGATGCCGGATGCGCTTTCCTATCGCCTGAAAAGTTCGCCGCGCTGATCAGCGTGCAGGCAGCGCGAACAACCTTCCACCCGCCGGCACCACGTCGTCGATGCCGGCGAGGCGCAGGCAGTGCCAGGCCATGGCGTGGTTGGAGGAGGTGACGGGAATGCCGATGCGCCGCTCCAGATCGGCGACCGCCTCGGCGACGCGCAGGCTGGTGCAGGAGATGAAGATCGCATCGACGCCGGGCACTTCAGCCATGCGTTCGGCGGCAGCCTCGATGGAAGCCAGCGCGATGCGGGCGGCCTCGCGGTCGTCTCGGCGGTCGAAGGTCGCGACGGCCGCGATGTCGAGGCCGCGACCGGTGAAATAGCGGACAAGGCCCTGGTTGATCTCGGGCGCGTAAGGGGTGAGCAGGCCGATGCCCTTCGCGCCCAGCGCCTTGAAGGCGGCCAGCGCGCCGGTGACCGGCGTGGTGCAGGCGACGCCCGGCCGCGCCTTGCGGATTTCGGCGAAGACGGCTTCCTCGCCAAGCGTCATGGTGGCCGAAGTGCAGCCGAAGCCGACGACGTCGAGCGGGATGCTGGGCAGGATGAGATCGACGGTGGGGGCGATGCGCGGGCCGATGGCGCGCAATGTGTCAGGCGTGATGTCGTTGTCGTTGAAGAGGCGCGCCTCGTAGAAGGCGACGCCCGGAATCCGGACCAGCGCGCGGAACTCGTGCTCCAGCGTCTGATCGGTGGCAAGGATCGCCAGGCCGATCGCCGCGCGCGAGGCGAGGCCGCCGTCGATCTCGGATGGAAGGACGCCAAGGTCCACCGGTCCAGAAGATTGCGGGCGGGTAGCGGCCGCGCTGACAGACATGGCATTCCCTTTCCTGGCGGATCCCGTCGGGGATCATGCGTTCAGTTCAAAAGTCCATCCATCGAAATGGCCGGCTTGCGGCCGGCGATCAGGTCGGCGGTGATGCGGGCCGAGCCGTGCGACATGGTCCAGCCGATATGGCCGTGCCCGGTGTTGAGGTAGAGGTTGCGTAGGCGCCGCCGGCCGAATTCGGGCAGGTTGTTCGGCGTCATCGGCCTGAGGCCCGCCCACATCTCGGCGCGGTCGTAATCGGCGCCTTCCGGATAAAGCTCCTCGGTCACGCCCTTCATGAAGGTGAAATCGGCCGGCTTGTGGCTGGTGTCGTAGCCGGCGAATTCGGCGGTGGCGGTGACGCGCAGCCGGTCGCCGAAGCGCGAGACGGCGACCAGATTGTGCTCGTCGATCGCGGCGATGGTCGGCGGCGCCGGGCGGTTGCCGATCGGGATGGTCAGCGAATAGCCCTTGACCGGATAGATCGGCAGGCTGAGCCCGATCGTCCTGGCGATCAGCGGGCTGTAGGAGCCGAGCGCCAACACATAGGCGTCGCCCTTGACCGCGCCCTTGTCCGTCATCACCTGCGCGACGCCGTCGCCCGACGTCTCGATGCCGGTGATGGTGGTGCCGGTGCGAATCTCGCCGCCGCGCTCGACCACCTTGGCGGCGAGCGCGCGGGTGAATTTCGCCGGGTCGCCGGTCTCGTCGGTCGGGCAATGGATGCCGCCGGCGATCTTTTCACTGGCCGAGGCCAGCGACGGATCGAGCGCGACAATGGCGTCGCGGTCGAGCACCTTGATCAGCTGGCCGTCGGATTCCAGCAGCCGCATATGCTCGACGCCTTTGTCGAGCGCCTGCTGGCTGCGATAGAAATAGAGGATGCCGCGATCGTTGCGGTCGTAGTCGATCGCCTCGTCGGCGACCACTTCTTGCAGCACCGATTGCGAATAGACGGCGAGCCGGTGCTTGAGCAGCGTGTTGCGCCTGGCCTTCTCGGCCGTGCATTCCATCAGGAACAGCCACGACCAGCTGTAGAGCCTCGGATCGGCCGAAAGCCTGAAGCGCAGCGCCTGATCCTTCAGCACCAGCGATTTCAGCAGGATCATCGGCGCCCTGGGCGAGGACCAGACGAAGGAATGCCCCGGCGCGATCATGCCGGCATTGCCCCAGCTTGTCTCGGCCGCGACCTGTTGCTGGCGCTCGAGGATGACGACCTCGTGCCCGTCCTTCTGCAGCTGGTAAGCGGTGGTGACGCCGACCACGCCGCCACCCAACACGATCACGCGCATCACGCCTCCGGAGATCGCAAAGTGAGTACACTTTAGAATCTATCGCGAGATCCGCAAGGGGCAGCCTGCAAATGGCCGTCTTTTTGAGATGCCGGCGGATCGTGGCGTTGAGGTTTTCGGCGAAAGCTCTACGCCGTCTCCGGGAAAAGCCGCGCCAAGCCGCGCGCGGCCACTTCGATGGCGTGCTCAGAGCTCAGCGTGATGTGTTTTTCGAGCAGGCTCGCTCCGCCCGCGGCGTCGCGGCGGCGCAGGGCGCGAATGATCGCGTCATGCTCCCGATAGGTGCGGTCGCGACGCGACGAAGACTCCAGGTCGATGCATCTGAAGAAGCGGATACGCGAGCAGAGACCCTCAAGCGCGCTTATCATCTGCGCATTCTTCGACAATCGCGTCAGGCCCATGTGGAAGCTCTCGTCGGCGACGGCAATCTTCGCCCATGAGCCCTCGTCTTCCGGGTTGCTGTGTCTTGTCCAGGTCCCGGCTGCCGCCTCGATCTCGGCATCGCTCGCCCGCTCGCAGGCAAGCACGAAGGCGGCACGCTCGATCGCCGCGCGAAGCTCGTAGAGATCGCGCACCGCCTCCGGCGTCAGCTCGCGGGCGAAAAAGCCCTTGTTCGGCACGGAGGTGACAAAACCATCGCGCTCCAGCCGATTGAGCGCGGCGCGCACCGGCGTGCGGCTGACCGCCAGCTCGGCGGCGAGCTCGACCTCGTTGATCCGCTCGCCCGGCCGGAAACGATAGTCGATCGCGAAGTCCTTGATCCGGGCATAGACACGCTCGACGCTGTCGGCCGCGCGGACGGCACGCGTAGCCGCCGATTTTTCGCCACTGCCGCGTCCTTGTGTCATCAGGTCCTATCCCGGCGCCGCCGGCCAATCGGCGGGCGCTTCTATGATACGTTCTGAAATCGCAAAGTGCACTCAGTTGCGCTGCGTTTCACCGTCTCATGGAAACGGCGAAGCGCTCTTTGTTTGTCGCAATTCCCGGGCGGAAGGCTACGGCGAAGGCGGCTCACACTTTTTCCTGGAATTGCTCTAGTTCCTCAACACAAGTTTTGACCTGGTTAGAGCGCGATGGCAGATCCCCGGCCTTGGCGACTGACTGGACATCTATCGCG
>NZ_RZRY01000305.1:0-7313 GCF_003998035.1 Mesorhizobium sp. M2A.F.Ca.ET.039.01.1.1
GGCCTGGTGCATCGATCAGCGCCAGGATCGCGGCGGCGACGTCGGTCGAGGTCACGTAATCGCCGACGGGTTCGAGGCTGTTTGGCCTGATCGTTTCGCCTGCAAGGGCCATATGCGCGACGCGGTTCGGAACATGGCGAAAGTTGCGGCTCTCGGTGGCGCGGTCCATCGGGCCGTAGACGGAAGCAAGCCGCACAGACACCGCCGAGAGGCCGAACAGGTCGGCATAGCGGTTGGTGACCATCTCGGAGGCGAATTTCGAGATGCCGTAAAGCGTCAGCGGCGCGACATAGCCGTCTTCCGGCAGCGGTTCCCCGCTCCAGTCGGGGCCGTTGTGGCGGTAGACGGAACCGGAGCTGACATAGATGAAGCGCTTCAGGTCGGGATTCGTGCGCGCCCAGTCCAGCATGCGCACGGTGCCCATGAGATTGACATCGACGATGCGGGCCGGGTCCTCGGCCTCCGGCTGGCGTTTTGCTTCCGAGGCGCTGCCGCGCGAGATCGGCGTGATCGTCGCGCCGTGGACGATCGCCGTGATGCCTTGCTTGTCGAGCGTCGCTGACCAGGCTTTCGGGTCAAGGATGTCGGCGGAAATCACCGTCAGCCGATCGCGTACCGGCGCGAAATGCTGTTCGGCGGCCGCGTCGAGGCCGGATCGGTCGAGGATTACGGCCTTGGCTTTGGGATCGCGATCCAGCCAGGCGCGCGCGACCACGCTCATGACGAAGCCGGTGCCGCCGGTGACGAGCAAGGTCATGGGAACTCCTTTGAAAATACGGGTTCAGCGCGTCGCATAGCCGCCGTCCACGAGCATGTCGGATCCGGTGACGAAGGATGCGTCGGAGGAAAGCAGGAAGGCCGCCGCCGCGGCGATCTCGTCGGGCTCGGCGATGCGGCCGAGCAGATGGGCAGGGCCGAGGCCGACATTGGCGGCTTCGAAGTCGGCAAACCGGCGCAGCAGGCGGGTCGTCGCCACGGCACCCGGCGACAGGCTGTTGACGCGGATCTTGTCGGGCGCGTGGTCGACGGCCATCGCCTTGGCGAGATGGATCAGCCCGGCCTTGGCGGCGCAATAGGCGACCGCCCTGGTGGTGGCGACGCGCCCGAATTGCGAGCCGATGAAGACGACCGAGCCGCCGCCGCTGGCCGCGATCAGCGGCACGGCGAACTTGCTCATCAGGAAGGCGCCGGTCAGGCCGACATCGATCTCGTGCCGCCAGGCGCTTTCGTCGAGATCGACGACGGTGGCGCTGGTCGAAGGCGCCGCGGCGTTGTGCACCAGCCCGTCGAGCCGGCCGAATTTTTTCGCGGCAAAGTCGACGGCCGATCTGGCGGAGTCGATGTTCGTTACATCGCACTGGCAAGCGAGCGCGGAAGGCCCGAGCACTTCGGTAAGTTTTGTCGCCGGCTCCAGATCATAGTCGGCGCAGACGACCTTTGCGCCTTCGGCAACACAGCGCCGGGCAATTGCCGCGCCGATGCCGCTGGCAGCGCCGGCGATCAGGATGACATTGTCTTGCAGGCGGTTCTTGACTGGATCCGTCATCAGACCTGCTCCTCTATGGCCTGCATGGTCGCCATGGTGACTGGACGGCGCAACAGATTGTAGCAGGCGGCGAGCGTCACCAGCACGGCGCCGCCGCCGAGCAGCAGGAACATCGCCGGCGCGCCCATATGCTGCATCAGGCCGGCGGAAATGCCGGGCGTCGCGACATTGCCGATCGAATAGAGCAGGAGCAGCGTGCCGGAAGCGCCGACCATGTGCCGGCTGTGCAATTGCGAGGCGCCGAACGCCATCGCCACGGGATATACGGTGAGCGCCGTGCAGCCATAGACGAAGAACAGGACGAAGAGCAGCGGCACCGAAGAGTTGCCGAGCCAAGCGATCGCGGCGCAGAGCGTTACCGATAGGATGCCTTGTACAAGCAATATGATGCGCCGTTCGAACCGGTCCGACAGCCAGCCGACGGGGGTTTGCGCCAACATGCCAGCGATGCTGATGGTTGTGACCAGCCCGACCGTCGTCGCCGCCGACAGGCCGATCTGGGTGCCGTAGATCGGCGTCAGCACGAAGATGTTCATGTTGGTGATGCCGCCCTGGAAGATGGCCACGACCGTCACCGGCGCCAGCCGGAACAGCGCCAGCGGGCCAAGCCGCTTGACCGGTCTCGCTGAACCCGCATGCCCCGGATCGGTTGCAGGCAGCGCCGGCCAACGTCCGCCAACGAATTTGGAGACCAGCGCCAGAAGCACCGTTACGGCCGCGACCGGAAAAAGATGCGGCGATTGCGGGCCGACCAAGCCGACAAGGAACTGCCCGAGCAGCACCGCGATCGCCGTCGTCAGCATGTAGAGCGAGAACAAGGCGCCGCGATTGTGCTGCTCGGCGTAGAGGTTGATCCAGCTTTCGCAGACGACGAAGAGCGACGCCATCGCCATGCCACCGAGCAGGCGGAAACAGATCCAGCTCGGCAGGAAATCGGTGAACACGAAGCCGGACGCCGCCAGCAGCGCCAGCACCAGGATCACCACAAAAGTGCGCTCATGGCCGTATTGCGCGACCGCCGGGCGGGTGACCAGGCATCCGACGAGGAAGCCCACGGGATACGCGGTCAGCACGATCTGCACGACCTGAGGAGAAATGCCGGGCTTGCCGAGATGCAGCGACACGGCGGTGGTCAACATGGCGCTGCCGATGCAGGCCAGGCAGACGCCGACCATGATCGGCAGCATGGCGCGGGAGCGCTCTGCATTGTGCCAAAGCCTCATCGCGGATTGAGCGATCGACCTCATGGATGCGGCTGCGGCGGCTCCCCTGGCGTGACCGTTGACCGACGGCAGCCCGAGCAGAAGCTACACTTTGCCGTGGTTGCCACAAACGAAGATTGACGCGGCTATGGCTTAAATTTTTTTGGCCATCGCTGTGAAGGAAAGCGGCATCTCGGCTTTGCTGCGGGCTTTACAGTGGTTTTGCACCCTCCTTACCATAGGCAAAGGCCAGAATCCGAGAAACAGCGGAAGGGAACGATATGACGATCGAACGCCTGGAGAACGGACAGCGCTTCTGCCGGGTGCTGCGCTACAACGGCACCGTCTATGTGGCTGGCCTGACGGCGGATGATCTGTCCGGCGATACCACAAGCCAGACCAAGCAGATTCTCGCCAAGATCGATGCGCTTCTGGCCAAGGCCGGCAGTGACAAGTCGAAGCTCTTGAGCGCGCAGATTTGGCTCTGCGACATTGCCGATTTCGAGTTGATGAATGCCGCCTGGGACGCCTGGATCGACAGGAGCGCCATGCCGGTGCGCGCCACAGTGGAAGCGCGGCTTGCCGGCGACCAATACCGCGTCGAGATCATGGTGACGGCGGCCGTCGGCTGAGCGGACCGGTGAGGGTGCGCCAATGCATGAGCTGGTGATCAAAGGTGGGCGCGTGGCGCTCGACGATGGCTGGGCCGAGTGCGACATCGGCGTTGACGACGGCCGCATCGCCGCGATTGACAAGGGCCTATCCGGCCAGAAGTCGATCGACGCCGGCGGCCGCTGGGTGATGCCCGGCGGCATCGATACGCATTGCCATCTCGACCAGCCCGTCTGGGGCGGCGCCGGCAATGCCGACGATTTCGAGTCGGGCACGATCTCCGCGGCGTTCGGCGGCACCACCTGCATCGTGCCATTCGGCATGCCCGGACAGGACATGACGACGATCGGCGCCATCGACCGCGCGCTGGAGCGCGCGGCGGGACGCGCCGTGATCGACTACGGGCTGCATGCCGTGGTGACCATGGGCACCGGCGCCGATGTCGAGGCGCAGCTTGAGGCGCTTGCCGGGCGCGGCATCGCCTCGGTCAAGCTGTTCATGACCTATCAGGGTTTCGCCGTCGACGACGATTTGTTCTTCAAGGTTCTCGATACGGCGCGGCGGCTGGGCTGGATCGTCATGGTCCATGCCGAGAACGACGCCGCGATCCGCCGCACGCGACAGCGGCTCATCGATCTCGGCCGCACCGATATCCGCTACCATGTCGTCGCCCACAGCGAGACGATGGAGCGCGAGGCGACGCACCGCGCTTTGGCCTTCGCCGAGATGACCGGCGCGCGCATGACCATCGTGCACGTGTCGTCCTGGCAGTCGGCGGAAGAGGTGGCACGGGCGAAGGCGCGTGGTGTCGACGCGATCGCCGAGACCTGTCCGCAATATCTGTTCCTCGGGGCCGCCGATCTCGATCGCCCGGCGGTCGACGCGGCGCGCTTCGTCTTCTCACCGCCGCCGCGCTCGCCGCGCAGCCATGAGCATCTGTGGCGCGCACTGATCGAGGGCGGCATCGATCTCTGGTCGTCGGACCATTCCCCCTATTACTTCGCCGACAAGATCGGCCGCTCCGAGACGCCAGGCTTCACCACGACGCTGAGCGGCATCCCTGGCATCGAAACACGCTTGCCGCTGCTATTTTCCGAAGGGCTGCTCACCGGCCGGCTGACACTCGAACGCTATCTGGATCTCACCTCGCGCAATGCCGCCTCGATCTACGGTTTCGCCAATCGCAAGGGCCGCATCGCGATCGGGGTCGATGCGGATCTGGCGCTGTGGGATCCAACCATGCGCTGGACGCTCGGGCACGAGGCGCTGCATTCGCGCGTCGATTTCACGCCCTATGAGGGCAGGAGCGTTACCGGCAAGCCGACCACCGTTCTGGTGCGCGGCGTGCCGGTGGTCGCTGACGGCGAATTGCAGGCCGAGCCAGGGTTCGGACGTTTCGTGGCACGCAACGCCGCAGATCCCGAGCTCTCGGGAAAACCAGTCGAGGATTGGACGCCATGGCTCGATGCCTGACCATCGCCGTTTGCCAGACCGGACCGATCCAGCGCAGCGCCACGCGCGCCGAGACGGTCGGGCGCCTGGTACATCTGCTTGAAAAGGCCGCTTCCGCCGGCGCCGAGATCGCGGTGTTTCCCGAAATGGCGCTGACCACTTTCTTCCCGCGCTGGCGCATCGACGACCAGGCCGAAATCGACGCTTTCTTCGAAGCCTCGATGCCGGGGCCGGAAACGCAGCGACTCTACGATGCCGCCGCGCGCCTGAAGGTCGGTTTCGCGCTGGGTTATTGCGAGCTGACGCAGGAAGAGGACCGCACGCGCCATTTCAACACCATGGATCTTGTCGGGCCGGACGGCGCCTTCATCGGCCGCTATCGCAAGATGCACGTGCCGGGGTCGAGCGAGCCGGAAGCGGGCACGACCACGCATCTCGAACGGCGTTACTTTGAACCCGGCAATCTCGGCTTCCCGGTCTATGACTTTCGCGGTGTTCGCGTCGGCCTCGCCATTTGCAACGATCGCCGCTGGCCGGAGACCTATCGCATGCTGTGCCTCAACGGCGCCGAGGTGGCACTGCTCGGCTACAACACGCCGCTCCTGCTCGACGAGGCGCCGGCGCTGGCACATCTACGCATGTTCCACAATCACCTGCCGATGCAGGCCGGCGCCTATCAGAACACGCTCTGGATCGGCGCCGCCGCCAAGGCCGGGCTGGAAGACGGCCAGGCACTGATCGGCGGCTCCTGCATCATCGCGCCGACCGGCGAGATTGCCGCGCAGGCGATGTCGCTCGACGACGAAGTCATCGTTCACCGCGCCGATCTCGACCTCATCGAGACGTGTCGCAAAGTGAACTTCAACTTCGCGCTCTATCGCCGCCCCGACCAGTACAAACGCATCGCGGATCCGGTCTGAGACAGCGATGGGCCTGATCAAGACCAGTTGCAGCCAGGCACCGCTCGCGGCCGACCCACTGTCGCTTGGCGAGATCGTCGAGAACGGTCTTTGCATCGGCTGCGGCCTCTGCCGGTCGATGGCCGGGCGCGACATCGAGATGGTGATGACACCGGAAGGGCGCGAGCGGCCGGTGGCACGAAAGGCATTGGACAAGCCGACATTGGCGAAGATCAACGCGGTTTGCCCAGGAACACGCATCGCCGGTCCGCCACCCGCGCAGATGAATGACGCCACGTTGACGGACACGGTCTGGGGACCGGTCGAGCGGCTCGTGCTCGGTTCCGCCGGCGATCCCACGGTCCGGTTTATTGGCTCCGGCGGTGGGACACTGACGGCGCTTGGCCAATTCCTGCTCAGCTCGGGACGCGTAAAATTCGTGCTGCATGTCGCGGCGTCGCGCTCCATGCCGATGCGCACGGAACGCAAGCTGAGCTTCGACGGCGCTTCGGTGCTCGACGGCGCCGGCTCGCGCTACGGGCCGGCGGCCACGCTGGTGGATTTCAACGACATCCTCGATCGCGGCGAGCCGTTCGCGCTGATCGCCAAGCCTTGCGACATCACCGCCGTGCGCAACCTGGCGCGGCTCGATCCGCGCGTTGACGAGCACATGCGCTATGCGCTCGCCTTCGTCTGCGGCGGCGCCTCGGACCTCACCAAGTCGGAACAGGTGCTGCAGCGTTTTGGCCTCGGCGAGGACGAGCTGGCCCTATTCCGCTACCGGGGTCATGGCAATCCCGGCCCGAACCGCATCGAAACCAAGGACGGCCACGCTTTCGAGATCAGCTACCGGCAGCTCTGGGAAGACGAGGACAAATGGATGATCCAGCCGCGCTGCAAGATCTGTCCCGATGCGATCGGCCAGGTGGCGGATATCGCGGTGTCGGATGCCTGGCTGAACGGCGGACCAGCCGTCGAGGATGAACCGCTCAACGGCATCATAGTTCGGACAAAGCGCGGGCTGGAGCTGTTCGACGCGGCCGTCGAGGCTGGCGCGCTGGAGATCAAGCGCGAGAGCAACATTGCCGAGATCAGCGAATTGCAGTCGCATCAGGTGCGCAAGCGGCGCGCCGTCTGGGCGCGGCTGAAGGGCATGGCAATCGCCGGCAAGCCGGTGCCTTTTGTCAGCGACCTCGCATTGCGGGATTGCGCCGCGCAGAATTCGCCTGCCGAGAATCTGGCCGAGGGGCGGGGCGCCCGCGATCGCGCCCGACGCGGCCGTCTGGGCGAGCCGCCTGCCGTGGCGCGCGCAACAGTTTAGGGGGGATCGATGAGCGAGCAGACCGAAGTCATCATCATCGGCGGCGGCATGACCGGGGCCGGCGCCGCGTACGAGATTTCGCGCGACAGGAAGGTCGTGCTGTTCGAGCGGGAGAGCCATTGCGGTTACCACACCACGGGGCGTTCGGCGGCTAGCTTCACCGAGAATTACGGCAACGGCGTCATCCGCCGCATCGTGCTCGCCAGCCGGGCGTTTCTCACCGAGCCGCCTGCCGGCTTCTGCGATTATCCGCTGCTCAGCAAGCGCGGCATGATCACAGT
>NZ_RZRY01000306.1:0-2500 GCF_003998035.1 Mesorhizobium sp. M2A.F.Ca.ET.039.01.1.1
CGCGCTCGCCTCCACCCTCGACGGCGGCTCCATAGCCAGATACTTCATTGCTAAGTGTCCACTTAATCTAAGCGGACACTAACGCCACAAGGTACGCGTCAGTAGGCGGCCTTCAGCGTAGGCGTACCTGGATTCGGTAAGCAAGGATGAACTACCGGCCCTGGCGGCCAAAAAGCAAAACGCCCGCTTTCGCGGGCGTTTGTTTGGTTGCGGGGACAGGATTTGAACCTGTGACCTTCAGGTTATGAGCCTGACGAGCTACCGGGCTGCTCCACCCCGCGTCACCTACGAGCAAGCGTTTGCTTGCAACTACGAGCAAGCGTTTGCTTGCGTTCTTGGGCGTAAGCGCAAGCCTATGGATAGGTTGGCCTACAGATAGGTAGACGGCTCACCAAATGAAAGGGCCGCTTTCGCGGCCCGGGGTCCCGTTGGCGGGCCTTTATCGTAGAGAGAAGATGAGAGTTGAACATGCGCTTGGCAGACCTGGCAGCGACCTACTCTCCCGCGTCTTGAGACGAAGTACCATCAGCGCTGGAGCGTTTCACGGCCGAGTTCGGAATGGGATCGGGTGCAGCCGCTCCGCCATAACCACCAGGTCGGCAAAACGCATGTTCAAATCGAGAAGCTTTTTAAAGCGAATAGCCGATAGTGAGTAGCCAATAGGGGACCCTATTTGCTGCTTTCCAAGCTGTTCGCTGGTCTTTGTTGTGCCTTGGATGTTCATTCGGCCCGGCACCCTTCGAAGCGAAGCTTCGCAAGGTCGACCGACCGTCGGCGCCGTTGCGCCGCACCCACGTAGCGCCGCCCGAAGGGCGGAACAAGCGTGAGTGAGAATGGCGACAATCCTTCGGATTGTGCCTTGATGGATATAAGTAATGAGAACGATCAAGCCTATCGAACTATTAGTACCGGTAAGCTTCAAGCGTTGCCGCTCTTCCACACCCGGCCTATCAACGTGGTCGTCTTCCACGGTTCTCAGGGAATACTCGTTTCAAGGTGGGTTTCCCGCTTAGATGCCTTCAGCGGTTATCCCGTCCGGATATAGCTACCCTGCGATGCGGCTGGCGCCACAACAGGTCCACCAGAGATCCGTCCATCCCGGTCCTCTCGTACTAGGGACAGATCCTTTCAATATTCCTACACCCACGGCAGATAGGGACCGAACTGTCTCACGACGTTCTGAACCCAACTCACGTACCGCTTTAAATGGCGAACAGCCATACCCTTGGGACCTGCTCCAGCCCCAGGATGCGATGAGTCGACATCGAGGTGCCAAACAACCCCGTCGATATGGACTCTTGGGGGTCATCAGCCTGTTATCCCCGGCGTACCTTTTATCCGTTGAGCGATGGCCCTTCCACGCGGGACCACCGGATCACTATGACCGACTTTCGTCTCTGCTCGACTTGTCAGTCTCGCAGTCAGGCAGGCTTATGCCATTGCACTCAGCGAACGATTTCCGACCGTTCTGAGCCCACCATCGCGCGCCTCCGTTACTCTTTAGGAGGCGACCGCCCCAGTCAAACTACCCACCATACATTGTCCCGGACCCGGATAACGGGCCGCGGTTAGACATCCATAGTAATAAGGGTGGTATTTCAAGGGTGGCTCCACCTGAGCTGGCGCCCAGGCTTCAAAGCCTACCACCTATCCTACACATGCCACTACGAATGCCAATGTAAAGCTATAGTAAAGGTGCACGGGGTCTTTCCGTCTAACCGCAGGAACCCCGCATCTTCACGGGGAATTCAATTTCACTGAGTCTATGCTGGAGACAGCGGGGAAGTCGTTACGCCATTCGTGCAGGTCGGAACTTACCCGACAAGGAATTTCGCTACCTTAGGACCGTTATAGTTACGGCCGCCGTTTACTGGGGCTTCGATTCAGAGCTTGCACCCCTCCTCTTAACCTTCCAGCACCGGGCAGGCGTCAGACCCTATACGTCGCCTTGCGGCTTCGCAGAGCCCTGTGTTTTTGATAAACAGTCGCTACCCCCTGGTCTGTGCCACCCTCCCTAGCTTGCGCTAAAAAGGGTCACGCTTCTTCCGAAGTTACGCGTGCAATTTGCCGAGTTCCTTCAGCATAGTTCTCTCAAGCGCCTTGGTATACTCTACCTGACCACCAGTGTCGGTTTCGGGTACGGTCTATAAGGAGGAGCTATTTCCTGGAACCACTCCGCTGCCCGTTCAATCCGATAAGATTGGACAACTTGTGTGATCCGTCACTACCTCCAGGCCCACGAATATTAACGTGGTTCCCATCGACTACGCGTTTCCGCCTCGTCTTAGGGGCCGGCTAACCCTGCTCAGATTAACTTTAAGCAGGAACCCTTGGTCTTTCGGCGGGGGAGTCTCTCACTCCCCTTACGTTACTCATGTCAGCATTCGCACTTCTGATACCTCCACCGCCCCTCACGGGTACGGCTTCATCAGCTTACAGAACGCTCCGCTACCGCTCGTGATTGCTCACGAACCCTAAGCTTCGGTGTATGGCTTTAGCC
>NZ_RZRY01000307.1:0-7293 GCF_003998035.1 Mesorhizobium sp. M2A.F.Ca.ET.039.01.1.1
GGCGAAAGCGCTTTGGCCCTCGGCGCGCTCGCAAGATCGTTGCCGGAGGGCGACTGGCATTTCGCGTCGGCTCCCGCGCAGCCCGATCTCGCCGCGCTCGCGCTGGTCCTGGGCGGCTATGTGTATACGCGCTACGGCAAGAGGCCGGGCAAGGCCTTACGCTTCGCGCTTCCGGAGGGCGCGAACGCCGCGCATGTCCGCCGCGTCGCCGATAGCGTGTTCCTGACGCGCGATCTCGTCAACACGCCGACCAGCGACCTCGGTCCGGTCGAACTGGAAGAAGCCGCCCGGCAACTGGCGGCCGCCCATGCCGCCGATATTTCCGCAATCCACGGCGACGATCTTCTGGCGCGGAATTTCCTGATGATCCACGCTGTTGGCCGGGCTTCCGCCGATGCGCCGCGGCTGATCGACATGAGCTGGGGACCGAGCGCTGCGCCGAAGGTGACGCTGGTCGGCAAAGGCGTCTGCTTCGACACCGGCGGCCTCGACATCAAGCCGTCGTCCGGCATGCTTCTGATGAAGAAGGACATGGGCGGCGCCGCCAATGTGCTGGGCCTCGCTTCCATGATCATGGCGGCGAAACTGAATGTCCGGCTGCGCGTGCTGATCCCCGCCGTCGAGAATTCGATCGCCGGCAATGCCTTCCGTCCTGGCGACGTGCTGAAGAGCCGCAAGGGCATCACGGTCGAGATCGGCAACACGGACGCTGAAGGCAGGCTGATCCTGGCCGACGCGCTGGCGCTGGCCGATGAGGAACAGCCCGCCTTGCTGGTCGACATGGCGACGCTGACGGGCGCTGCCAGGGTCGCGCTCGGCCCCGATCTGCCGCCTTTCTACACCGCCGACGAGACGCTCGCGGCCGACATTGCCGCAGCCTCCATGGCGGTCGAGGATCCGCTGTGGCGAATGCCGCTATGGCGTCCCTATGATGCGAAGCTTTCCTCAAAGATCGCCGACATCAACAATGTCACCACGGACGGTTTTGCCGGCTCGATCACCGCGGCGCTTTTCCTCAAGCGCTTCGTCGAGAAGACCCACAGCTGGGCGCATTTCGACATCTTCGCCTGGAACCCGGCCGACCGCCCCCACGGCCTGACCGGCGGCGAGGCGCAGGGCATTCGGGCGCTCGAGCGGATAATTACGCAGCGATTTGCCTGAGCAATTGGTAGGCGCGCCCGTTACTGAAACGGAACCGAAACAATTTGCCGGCATGCTTGGGCGATGTCGATCTCGATGCGCCCGAGCCAGGCCTTGCGACTGTGGCAGCAAGTGATGCTGGCCCAGGTGCGCGATGGCGAGCCCGATCTCACCATGCGCCAGACGGCGATCCTGTTCACCATCTATCTCGATCCGCCGCCGCACACGGTGCGAGGGCTTGCGGCAAAACTCAACGTCACCAAGCCGGTCATCACCCGGGCGCTGGACACCATGGGCGCGCTGAAGCTCGTCTCGCGCCACCGCGACGAGCTCGACAAGCGCAACGTGCTGATCCGCCGCACGGTGGAAGGCGCGCTCTTTGTCGAGCGCTTCGGCGATGGTATCGTCGCCAGGGCGTACGAACTGCCCATCTGACCTCACTGCCAACGACTGGATTATCGATTTGACCGCAAGGGATGCCCGCCTTCACGCCTTCCGCTCCGACCTTGCCGATGCGAGGCTGAAAGGCGAAGTTGCCGCCGACCGCTTCGTCACCGGCCGCCCGGCGCGGATCACGGCCTCGGTCGCCGACCTGCGCAAGGCGCCGCGCCCCGATGCGGGCGTCAACACGCAGGCGCTGTTCGGCGACGACGTGCTCGTCTTCGAGGACGCGGAAGGCTGGGCCTGGGTGCAGGCCGAGCGCGACGGCTATGTCGGCTATGTGGCGGACAATCTTCTTGGCGCGCGCGACCATGCTCCGAGCCACATCGTCTGCGTGCCGCGCACCTTCCTCTATCCCGGGCCGGATCTGCGCTTTCCGCTCAGCGGGCAGCTGTCGATGGGCTCGACCGTGACCGTGAGCGGCTCGGCCGAGACGCGGGGCACGCATTATGCGCTGCTGCCCTCCGGCCAGGCGATCATCGCCGGCCATCTGCGGCCGATCGCCGAGCTGGCCGACGACTATGTCACCGTCGCCGAAAGTTTTCTCGGCACGCCCTATCTCTGGGGCGGCGTCTCCGGCTTCGGCATCGACTGCTCCGGCCTTGTGCAATTGGCGATGCGCATGACCGGCAAGGATGTGCTGCGCGACTCCGACATGCAGGCGGCGTCGATCGGCACGCCCTTCGAGCCGGGTCCGGACTATACCGGCCTCCAGCGCGGCGACCTCGTGTTCTGGAAAGGCCATGTGGCGACCATGACCGACGAAAGGGACATGATCCACGCCAACGGCCACACCATGCTGGTCTCGCGCGAAGGGCTGAAGGAAGCGGTCGAGCGCATCGGCTATCTCTATGGTGGCCCAACCGGGTTCAGGAGGCCGTGATCTTCCTTCTCCCCGTTTCACGGGGAGAAGGTGCCCGAAGGGCGGATGAGGGGCGGCGCCGATGTTCGCGGTTGGCCGCTATTTCCCGACCTATCATCGTCTAACTAAACCATCATCTCGATCGCCGGCGCCGCCCCTCACCTGCCTGCCGGCATCCTCTCCCCGTAAACGGGGCGAGGAACGCCGATCCCCTTTTGTTCCGATTTTCCTTGGCGATCGCGTGCCGCCGCGCTACCTGTTGCGCGTGACCGAGCAGCCGCGCCTTGCCGAACAGAACGCCGCCGTCCTGCTGCCTGAGCCATTCGTCAAATGGTTCGGCCAAAAGGGCTGGTCGCCGCGTGCCCATCAGCTCGAGCTGCTGGCGAAGGCGCAAAGCGGCCAATCGGTGCTGCTGATCGCGCCGACCGGTGCCGGCAAGACGCTGGCCGGCTTCCTGCCGTCGCTCACCGAGCTCGCCAACCGTCCCAAGCGCAAGCCTGGCCAGGCCCGTCGCGCCATCCACACGCTCTACATCTCGCCGCTGAAAGCGCTGGCCGTCGATATCGAGCGCAATCTCGGCAAGCCGGTCGAGGAGATCGGCCTGCCCGTCACCATCGAGACCCGCACCGGCGACACGCCTTCGCACAAGCGCCAGCGGCAGAAGCTGGCGCCACCCGACATTCTGCTCACCACGCCAGAGCAGCTCGCGCTGCTGATCGCCTCGAACGACGCGAGGCGCTTCTTCGAAGACTTGCGCTATGTCGTGTTCGACGAGCTGCATTCGCTTGTCACCTCGAAGCGCGGGCATCTCCTGGCGCTTGGCCTGGCGCGGCTGCGCGCTTTCGTTCCCGATCTCCAGACCATCGGCCTGTCGGCAACGGTCGCCGAGCCCGACGAATTGCGGCGCTGGCTGGTCAGCCAGGCTTCTCCCGGTGCCATGTCCGAGCTCATCGTCGTCACGGGTGGCGCCAAGCCCGATATCTCGATCCTTGATTCCGAAGAGCGCGTTCCCTGGGCCGGCCATTCGGCCCGCTACGCCACGCCGGAAATTTACCGCGAGATCAAGCGGCACAAGACCACGCTGCTCTTCGTCAACACCCGCAGCCAGGCCGAGCTGCTGTTCCAGGAACTATGGCGCGTCAATGAGGATACCTTGCCGATCGCCCTCCATCACGGCTCGCTGGACGTCGCCCAGCGCCGCCGCGTCGAGAAGGCAATGGGCGAGAATGCATTGCGCGCCATCGTTGCCACCTCGACGCTCGATCTCGGCATCGACTGGGGCGATGTCGACCTAGTCGTGCATGTCGGCGCGCCGAAGGGCGCCAGTCGTCTGGCACAACGCATCGGCCGCGCCAACCATCGCATGGACGAGCCGTCGAAGGCGATCCTCATCCCCGCAAACCGCTTCGAGGTTCTGGAATGCCGCGCCGCGCTCGACGCCAACTATCTCGGCGCCCAGGACACGCCGCCATTGGTCAATGGCGGGCTGGACGTCTTGGCGCAGCACGTGCTGGGCTGCGCCTGCGGCGCGCCGTTCCATGCCGACGCACTGTTTGATGAGGTAAGGACCGCCGCGCCTTACGCCAGCCTGGACAGGCCGACATTCGACCGGGTCATCGACTTCGTCGCCACCGGCGGCTACGCGCTCAGGAATTACGAGCGCTACGCGCGCATCCGGCAGACCAGGGAGGGCTTGTGGCGGGTTTCAAATCCGGCCGTCGCCCAGCAATACAGGCTCAATGTCGGCACCATCATCGAAGTGCCGGCGCTCAATGTACGCTACGTCCAGGCCGGCAGCCGGGGGGCAGCCTCGCGCGGCGGCAGGGTGCTGGGAAAGATCGAGGAAGCATTCCTGGAGACTTTGACCCATGGCGACACCTTCATGTTCGCCGGCAAGATCCTGCGCTTCGAAGGCATTCGCGAGAACGAGTGCTTCGTCTCGAACGCGCCGGGCAGCGATGCGAAAGTGCCCTACTATGGCGGCGGCAAATTCCCGCTTTCGACCTACCTGGCCGAGCAGGTCCGAGCCATGCTCGACGATCCGCAACGCTGGAAGAAGCTACCCGAGCAGGTTGCGGATTGGCTGCGGTTCCAGGCGGACAAGTCCATCCTGCCGAAACGCGACGACCTGCTGATCGAGACTTTTCCGCGCGGCAACCGCTACTACCTCGTGGCCTATCCGTTTGAGGGCAGGCTTGCTCACCAGACGCTCGGCATGCTGCTCACCCGCCGGCTCGATCGCGCGGGCGCGAAGCCGGTCGGTTTCGTGGCCACCGACTATGCGCTGGCCATCTGGTCGCTGGCCGACATGGGCTGGATGTTCAAGAACAGAAAACCGTCGCTGGCCACGCTGTTCGATCAAGACATGCTGGGCGATGATCTCGAAGCCTGGTTTGCCGACAGCTGGCTCTTGAAGCGCACCTTCCGCAACTGCGCGCTGATTTCCGGACTGATCGAAAAACGCCACCCCGGCAAGGAGAAAAGCGGCCGCCAGGTGACCGTCTCGACCGACCTGATCTATGACGTGCTGCGCAGCCATGAACCCGACCATATTCTGCTGCAGGCCACCCGCACCGACGCTGCGACCGGGTTGCTCGATGTCAGCAGACTTGCCGAGATGCTCTCGCGCATTCGCGGTCGAATCATGCATAAGAATCTCGAACAGATATCGCCGCTCGCCGTGCCGATCATGCTCGAAATCGGCAAGATGCCGGTGAATGGCGAGGCAGACGAGACGTTATTGATGGATGCCGCCACCCTTGTCGAAGAGGCCATGGGGCCGGAGATGATCGACTGAAAGAGAGGGACGAAGAGGGGATGAATTTTTCGCTCTCACGCGCAACGCTGATCGCCGAGGCCGACCCTGTCGGTATCGCCGGCGAGCGCGCGATCTGCGATCGGCGTGGCGTTCTCTACTTCCCCGATCTGCGCCTGCTCGCGGTCTCCGACCTGCATCTCGAAAAAGGCTCTTCTTTCGCCAGGCGCGGCGCGCTGATCCCACCTTACGATACCGGTGCCACCTTGCTCAGGCTGCAGTCGGTGATCGCCGACTATCAGCCGCGCATCGTCGTCAGCCTAGGCGACTCCTTCCATGATGGTGGCGGCGCCGGGCGCATGCATTCGAGTTTTCGCGAACGCCTGGAAGCGATGATGACCGGTCGCGACTGGTTCTGGGTCGCCGGCAACCACGATCCTGAGGCGCCCGCTGACTTGCCCGGCGAGACGGTGAGGGAACTTGCCATCGGCTCGCTGCTCTTTCGCCATGAGCCCTCGAAGACGCGGATCGAGGGCGAGATATCAGGCCATCTCCACCCATGCGCGCGCATCGTCCAGCGCGGCCGCTCGGTCCGGCGGCGCTGCTTTGCCGGCGATGGCGGCCGCATGATCATGCCGGCCTTCGGCGCCTATACCGGCTCGCTCAACGTGCTCGACCGCGCCTATGCCGGCCTGTTCCGCCTGGAAACGCTGGTTGCCTATATGCTCGGCGCCGAGCGCATTTTTGCGATCTCCGGCTCGATGCTGCGGCCGGGCTGATACAGCTTCATCTGCCATAGTACAGCGTGACCGTGTGCTTCGCCTCGGCGAAGAACAGCCAGCGCTCGACCAGCATGCCGGCCAACTGACAAACAGCTGCAAGCACCGAGGCAATCGCCGCGAACGGCCAAGGCAGGGCGAAGGCGATGACAAGCAGGACGGCGGGCGCAATGAATGCCAGCGTCTGCGTGATCCGTCGTAGCTTCGCGCTATGTTTGCGCGCGATGCGGAAGCCCATCTCCTTCAGCAGATAGTTCTCTTCCGTATGCGGCCATTCGATCGACCGCACCGTGCCGCCGGCGAGCCCGGTCGCGGTGTTGGCATTTGTCGGAATCTCCAGCCGGTCATTGTAGCGCCATGTCGCGAGCTTCCAGACCCAGCCGGCGAGGGTGGCAAGCAGGGCCCAGGCCAGCATCTCCGCTGAACCCAGCTCGAACCCCTGAAGCAGGGCGTTGGCGAGAACGCTTCCGGTCATGGCAGCAAAGATGAGATAGGCCGGCAACGTATATCGGCTGTGCCATTGCGCGACCGGCTTCAGCGAAGCGTAGATCATGCCCGTCGTGCAGACAGTCACGACGGCGCCAGCCGCCGCCAGCAGGCCGGCGGCCGCCACCCAGCCGCCGCTCTTGCCGAGAAACACCCAGCCGATGCCGAACAGCACGGCCGGGATGAAGGTCGCGACCGACGCCACGCCTTCGCGCGACAGCCACGAGCTGCGCCATTGCGAGAAGGCGCGCCAGGCGCGCCTGGGACGGCCGAGATGACCGGTGGAGGACAAAAGCCCGGCCACGATCAGCCCGAGCGCCAGCGCCATGCCGACAAGCCCAAGCCGGAAATCGGCGGGAATGAACCCCAACCCGCCAAGCAGGCCGAGCAGCGCCAACAGGCCGTAGCCGGCACCGGTGGCGGTTGTGAAGAAGACGACCGAGAAAGCGGGGTGCATGATCAGTTCGAAAGCACGCGGTCGATCCAACCGAGAAAGCCGCCCTCGGCCTTGATCGGCTCCAGCGCGGGCGCGTCGACCTTCGCCGCCCGTTCGCTGCGGGCGCGCGGCGGCAAATAGCGGTTGGTCGGCTTGTAGCCGAGTTCCGGCATCAGTGCCACGCCGCCACGCTCCTCGACGAGTTGCGAGATCGCCGAGGTGGGATCGCCGAGATCGCCGAAATGCCGGGCGCTGGTCGGGCAGGCGGCGACGCAGGCGGGCACGCGATCTTCCTCGGCCAGATTGTCGTTGTAGATGCGGTCGACGCAGAGCGTGCATTTCTTCATGACGCCGACATCCGCGTCGAACTCGCGCGCGCCATAGGGGCAGGCCC
>NZ_RZRY01000308.1:0-7261 GCF_003998035.1 Mesorhizobium sp. M2A.F.Ca.ET.039.01.1.1
GGTTCTTCATCTGCTTCGACGAGGCCGCCTTCCTCAACCGCCAGTACACGGTGTGGGGCCAGGTCATCGAGGGCATGGAAAATGTCGACAAGATCAAGCGCGGCGAGCCGGTGCAGGATCCCGACAAGATCGTGTCGCTGAAGGTCGCGGCCGACGTCAAGTAAGGGCATAACGATGATGGGCGCAGTCTGGTCCCTGCTCGGCATCCTGTCCGGCGCCTTCATCGCCATCCAGGCGCCGATCAATTCGCAACTGGCGCGCGGCCTCGGCCTTCCCGTGGCCGCCGCGGCGTTCTCGTTCCTGTCGGGCGCCATCGTCCTTGGCATCATTGCCCTCGCGGTGGTGAGGCTGCAGGGCATTTCGCTCGACTGGAAGGCGCCTGCGCCCTGGCTGTTCATCGCCGGCGGCATGCTCGGCGGCTTCTATGTCACGCTCTCCACCATTCTCACGCCGCGCATCGGCGCTGCGGCTCTCATGGCCTTCCTGGTCGCCGGGCAGTTGCTCGCCGGCATGCTGATCGACCGCGTCGGCTTCCTTGGCGTGGCGGTACGCGAAATCTCGCTTGGCCGCGTCGCCGGCGCGGTAATGCTGCTCGCCCGGGCGCTGCTCATCCGGCTTTTCTGATGCGTGTCGACCTGTTCGACTTCGAGCTGCCGGAGGAGCGCATCGCGCTTCGTCCGGTGGAACCGCGCGACAGCGCCAGACTGCTGGTCGTCGAGCCGGGCGAACCATTGCAGGATCGCGTCGTCTGCGACCTGCCTTCGCTGCTAAGGCAAGGCGACGTGCTGGTGTTCAACGACACCAAGGTCATCCCGGCGCAGCTCAAAGGCATGCGCAAGCGCGGCGAGGCGGTGGCGCAGGTCGAGGCGACGCTGCATATGCGCGTGGCGCCGGACCGCTGGCAGGCTTTCATGCGGCCGGGCAAGCGCATCGCCGCCGGCGACCGCATCCATTTCGGTCATGACGGCAGTTCCTGCTTCCTCGGCCAGCTTGACGCGACGGTGCTCGAAAAGGGCGAGGCTGGCGAGGCGCTGCTCGGTTTCGACCTTTCCGGGCCGTTCCTCGATGAGGCGCTGCATGCCGTCGGCCACATTCCGCTGCCGCCCTATATCGCCTCGAAGCGCGACGATGACGAGCGCGACCGCGCCGACTACCAGACCATCTATGCCAGGGAAGAGGGCGCGGTCGCTGCCCCCACCGCCGGGCTGCATTTCACGCCGGAACTGTTTGCCGCGCTCGACGCCCGGGGCATCGAGCGCCGCTTCGTCACGCTGCATGTCGGCGCGGGCACCTTCCTGCCGGTGAAGGCCGACGACACGGCCGACCACAAGATGCATGCGGAGACCGGCTCGGTAAGTGCCGAGACGGCGGCGGCGCTCAACGCCGCCAAGGCGCGGGGAGGGCGGATCATCTGCGTCGGTACGACATCGCTGCGGCTTCTGGAGAGCGCGGCTCGCGCGGACGGCAGGATCGAGCCCTGGTCCGGACCGACCGACATCTTCATCACGCCCGGCTATCGCTTCCGCACCGCCGACATGCTGATGACCAATTTCCATCTGCCGCGCTCGACACTGTTCATGCTGGTCTCAGCCTTCAGTGGGCTGGAGACGATGCGCTCGGCCTATGCGCATGCCATCGAGAACCGCTACAGGTTCTATTCCTATGGCGATGCCAGCCTGCTTTACCGAGCGGAGACGAGCGATGGACGATGATCTCAACGGCATGGACCGCAATAGGCTGATCGCGGAAGTGAGGAAGCTGCGCGCCGGCATCCGCGCGCATCGCGACACGACCGGGCATGATCTGTGCTGGCATCATCCCGACCTCTGGGACCTTTTGCCGGAAAAGACCGAGCCGTCGATCGCCGTGCCGCCATGGCCGAAATTCATGCGCGGCTGCATCCGCTACCGGCAGTCGCTCGACGAGCAGGCGCCCGATGCGCCGGTGCACGACAAGGAATTCAATGGCTGAGACTTTTTCCTTCAAGGTGCTTGCCAGCGACGGCAAGGCCAGGCGCGGTCTTGTCTCGATGCCGCGCGGCGAAATCCGCACGCCGGCCTTTATGCCGGTCGGCACCGGCGGCACCGTCAAAGCTATGTATATGGACCAGGTGCGCGGCGTCGGCGCCGACATCATTTTGGGCAACACCTACCATCTGATGCTGCGGCCAGGCGCCGAGCGCGTAGCCAGGCTCGGCGGCCTGCACGAGTTCGCGCGCTGGCCGCATCCGATCCTGACCGACAGCGGCGGCTTCCAGGTCATGTCGCTGTCGAAGCTCCGTAAACTGACCGAACAGGGCGTCACCTTCCGCTCGCATATCGATGGCGCACCTTATGAAATGTCGCCGGAGCGGTCGATCGAGATCCAGGGACTGCTCGATTCCGACATCCAGATGCAGCTCGACGAATGCACAGCGCTTCCGGCCAAACCTAAGGAGATCGAGCGCGCCATGGAATTGTCGCTGCGCTGGGCCGAGCGCTGCAAGATTGCGTTCGGCGATCAGCCGGGCAAGGCGATGTTCGGCATCGTCCAGGGCGGCGACAGCGCGCCGATGCGCGTGCGTTCGGCGCAGGCGCTGAAGGCGATGGATCTGAAAGGCTATGCCGTCGGCGGGCTGGCGGTCGGTGAGCCGCAGTCGGTGATGCTGGAGATGCTCGACATCACCTGCCCGGAATTGCCGGCCAACAGACCGCGCTATCTGATGGGCGTCGGCACGCCGGACGATATATTGAAATCGGTAGCCCGCGGCATCGACATGTTCGACTGCGTGATGCCGACGCGGGCCGGCCGGCATGGCCTCGCCTATACGCGCCGCGGCAAGGTCAATCTCAGGAATGCCCGCCATGCCGACGATCCGCGGCCGCTCGACGAGGAAAGCGATTGCCCTGCGGCGCGCGATTACTCGCGCGCCTATCTGCATCACCTGGTGCGCTCGCAAGAGTCGCTCGGAGCGATGCTGCTGACCTGGAACAACCTGTCCTATTATCAGAAGCTGATGCAGGACATCCGGGCAGCCATCGAGGCGCAGGCTTTTGAAGCGCGCGCCGCCGAGATCGCCGAAGGCTGGGCGAGGGGCGACATCCAGGCGATCTAAAGCGCGTCGCAGTCCTTCGGATTCGCTCGATGCGCTTCAGGTCTTTGACTTACGCATGTCTTTATCCCGAGACCGGTTCCCACTGTCGGGAGACATGCTCTAGCCGCTGGTCCCGCCGATTGACGGACGTTCTGCCTAGGAGCAGAATCTTGTCTTGAGGGATCAGCCATGGCTGTGACGTTCGATTTCGCCGGCAAGACGGCGATCGTGACCGGTGGGTCGAGGGGCATCGGCAAGGCCGTGGCCATGCAACTGGCGCGATCGGGATGCGACGTCTGGATATGGGATGCCGATCCAGCGCCACTCGACGGAACCCGCAGCCAAACGGTGGATGTAACCAAGGCAGGCGATATCGGAAAAGCCCTGAGCGAAGTGATCGCCGAGAGCGGCCGGGTCGATATTCTCGTTAACAATGCGGGCTATCTCGGGCCCTATCGCAGCTTCGAGGCTTTCGAGCCGGCCGAGTGGCAGCGCATCATCGGAGTCAACCTCATCGGCACGTTTGAGGTCACACATCAGGTTCTGCCGTTCATGCGCAAGACCGGCAGCGGCCGCATCGTCAATATGGGGTCGCTGGCCGGCAAGGAGGGATTGCCCAATCTTGCAGCCTATTCGGCGGCGAGCGCAGGTATCATCGCTTTCACCAAAGCCTTGTCGCGCGAAGTTAATGACACCGATATTCGCGTCAATTGCGTCGCGCCGGGGCCGATCGATACCGACCTTATCAGGCGACTTGGCAATCAAGTCGTCAGCGACATGATCGGCGCAAGTCCGCTCAAGCGCCTTGGCGCCGTCGACGAGGTCGCGGCGCTGGTGCTGTGGCTTTGCTCCGATGCCGTCAGCTTCAACACGGGCGCGGTATTCGACATGTCCGGCGGCCGGGCTCGCTACTGAACACCGGTTTATGTCCTGAGGCGACCCGAGACCCTCAAGCCTCCGCTTGAGGGCGCGAACCATTTTGAAACGACTGCGATTGTATAGATTGCCGGGATGATTTCAGGCAAAGGCGCAGACCTTGCTCGTCTCGGAACAAGCCTCGGTGTCGGGTGGGGCACAAACCAGCCGTGTTAGCGGCTCCCGCGAGCCTGCAGCCGCCGTCCAACAATGGACTGGAGCGGCCGTCGCGGTCATCGGGGTGGCCGGCCTCGTTCTGCGGGTGCCCGGCGCGCGGGGGTCCTACGCAGCGATGGTGGACAGAATGACGCGTGACGGCCCGGCGAATTACGCCACCAACCAGCAATTCCGGACCGTGATGACCGTCGATTATTTTGCCAAACGCCTTGGGCCGCCAGGCATTGTTTGTCTCCCTAGACAAAATATGCGACGAGCGTCCGTCCTGGCTGATCCTCGAGGGGCCTATCGACCGGCAGCCGCAATATGTCGAGGCCGTGCCGACCTGCAGGTCGGCCTATGAGCGTGTCGACGCCTCGACGAGCTGGGGACTTTCGGGCCTGGCCTGGACATTGTATCAGCGCCGGTATTGAGAGTGGGCCCGGCCAAATTCCGGCCGTCGCGCGCCTTCCCGGAATTGCTCAGGTGCTGACCGAGGCCGAGGCGCGCAAGCTGCAGCCGGTGATCTTGAAACTGCCGTCCGCCTGCTGCTGCAGCGTATAGACCGCCTCGTAATCCTTGCCGTCGGGCCCGACGATCAGTACCTGCTGGACGATCGAGCCGGGCCCGGTCTGCTCGGCCCTGCCGAAGGAATAGGATTGGGGCTTTCGCACCGGCGCATAGCCGTTGGTCACCATGTTCATGAAGGTGTCGACGGTCGGAAAGATCTGCTTCACATTGGGCGCGGCGAAACTGTAGGCGACGGCGCCGTCATTGGCGATGAAGGCCTTCAGCTGGCTATCGATGACCGTCTGCGCGGCCTTGACCTCCGCATCGCCGGCGAAGGCAAGCGAGGTCATCAGCATTGGAAAAAGAGCTAACGCGAACAGTGCGCGGCGCATGGGCTGCCTCCCGGAATTCGCCTGGCGAACGACTCTAACATACGCGTCGCGGCATGACGTGGTTTCACCGAGCTGCGAAGGTTTCGCCATTTCAGCGCCGGGAGGCGGGATCGGCCACTCTTTGAGCTGCGCGGCGCGTGAAGCTTGAAAGCCGGGCGGCAGTCTGCCACAAGGGCCGCTTATTCACGATGCAGGCGGCAGGACCGGGCAATGAAGGCATTTTTCGTGCAGATCAAGTGCGACCTCGGTAAGGCCTATGAGGTCGCTAGCGCGCTTGCCGACGCCGAGATCGCCTCCGAGATCTACTCGACCGCCGGCAATTACGACCTGCTGGCCAAATTCTACGTCGACGACGAGGAAGACGTCGGTCACTTCGTCAACGAGCGGGTACAGATCCTGCCCGGAATCAAGGACACCTTCACCATCGTGACCTTCCGGGCATTTTGACCGGTCAGGCGATGCCCCGTCGACAAGCAGGGGCTGACCCGACCTTGCCGCCTGTGCCTTAAATTTAGGCAATTTGCATAGAGTGGCCGTCACGGCTTCCTAAATCATCGATTGCGCTTGATTTTCTCCGGCGAGGCCAGTGAAATGGTCTCAGAGGGGAGTACTCGATTGGCAGCCTTCGATGAAATGCTTCCGGAAGTTTCCGGATTGAGAAGACCTTATGAGGCTTACGATCGCTGGCTGAAGGAGCAGGACCCGGCCAGGCTTACCCAGAAAATGCAGGACGCCGAGCGTGTCTTCCGCAAGACCGGTATCACCTTTGCCGTCTATGGCGAGCAGGAAGCTTCCGAGCGGCTGATCCCTTTCGACATCGTGCCGCGCATCCTCTCCGGCCACGAATGGCGCCGGCTGACGCAAGGCATCGAGCAACGCGTGCAGGCGCTGAACGCCTTTCTCGACGACATCTATCACCGCCAGGAGATTCTGCGGGCCGGGCGCGTGCCGAGGGATCTCGTTGCCAGGAACGAAGCCTTTCTGCCCGAGATGATCGGGGTGAAGCCGCCTGCCGGCGTCTACACCCATATCATCGGCGTCGACATCGTCCGCATATCGGAGAACGAGTTCTACGTGCTGGAGGACAATGCCCGCACGCCGTCGGGCGTCTCCTATATGCTGGAGAACCGCGAGACGATGATGCAGCTCTTTCCGGAGCTGTTCCAGAAGATCAAGGTGCGGCCGGTCGAGAATTATCCGCAGCTCCTACGCCAGTCGCTCGCAGCGGTCAGGCCGCAAAGCGCCAAGGGCGCGCCGACCATCGCGGTGCTGACGCCAGGCTCCTACAACTCGGCATATTTCGAGCATGCCTTCCTCGCCGACCAGATGGGCGTGCAACTGGTGGAGGGGCAGGATCTGCGGGTCGTTGACGGCCATGTCGCGATGCGCACGACCGAAGGCTACAAGCAGATCGACGTGCTCTATCGGCGCGTCGACGACGCTTTCCTCGATCCGCTGACTTTCCGCCCGGACTCCGCGCTCGGCGTGCCGGGCATCATGGATGTCTACCGCGCCGGCAACATCACCATCGCCAACGCGCCCGGCACCGGCATCGCCGACGACAAGGCGATCTATTCCTACATGCCGGAGATCGTCGAGTTCTACACCGGCCGCAAGGCCATTCTCGGCAACATCCCGACCTGGCGCTGCTCGGAGCCGGACAGCCTCAAATATGTGCTCGAGCACATCAGCGAGCTGGTGATCAAGGAAGTGCACGGCTCTGGCGGCTACGGCATGCTGGTCGGCCCGGCCGCAACCAAGAAGGAATGCCAGGAGTTCGCCAAAAAGCTGCAGGCGAAGCCTTCGAACTACATCGCCCAGCCGACGCTGGCGCTGTCGACCTGTCCGATCCTGACCGAAAAGGGCCTGTCGCCGCGCCATGTCGATCTTCGGCCTTACGTGCTGGTTTCGGACCGAATCCAGATCGTGCCGGGTGGGCTAACGCGTGTTGCCCTCAAAGAGGGTTCTCTGGTGGTCAATTCCTCACAAGGCGGCGGCACCAAGGATACGTGGGTACTCGACGACTAGAGCGGTGAATGGTGAACGGTAAAATGGTGAATGGTCAGATGCCTAGTTACGAGAGGATGGCAATGACGAAGTGTTGCTGGGTACTACTAACTATTCACCATTCACTATTCACCATTCACTAGGCAAATCCACATGCTTCTTGGCCGCACCGCAAACGGTCTCTACTGGATGAACCGCTATATAGAGC
>NZ_RZRY01000309.1:0-7237 GCF_003998035.1 Mesorhizobium sp. M2A.F.Ca.ET.039.01.1.1
GTGCAGGTCGGCCTGCGCAGTCGGCAGCGCACGTCTCGCGGAAATCGAAGCGGCGCGGCGCTATGGCAGCCGGTTCGTCACAGCGCGCGAGGTTCACGCCCACGGCGTCGAAGCTGCTTTGCAGCACATTCCGGAAGGAGCGCGTGTCGTCGTCACCCTAGACTGCGACAGCCTCGATCCCTCGATCATGCCGGGCGTGGCGGCGCGCACGCCCGGCGGCGTCAACTATACACAAGCGACCGACCTGATCGCGGGCCTCGGCAAGCGGGCCAGGATCGCGGGGTTCGACCTCGTTGAACTCTACCCACCCGCCGATATTGACGGCCTGTCGGCGCTGACCGCGGCGCGGCTTCTCGTCAATGCGATAGGTGCGATCGTGCGGCAGCCACGCTGGGAGGGCTAGCATCGGAAGAAGCCGGAGCTAGAAGAACCGTTCGAGAAATGCCGCCGTCACGTCCGAGATGCCGACGATCTTGTTCGTCGCCTGGCGGTAGAATTTGAAATTGAGCTCGATCTCGGGCCGGCCGTCCTTCCAGTCCCTGAAGCGCTTGAGCTCATTGCGGCCCAGCCGTTTCGTCGCCAGGGCGGTACGGCGGACTGAGACACTGACCCGCGGCGTCTGCCGTTCGAGATCGGGACGCCTGGGTGTGGCCTCCGATGAGGTCACGACGCCGCGCGCGATCAGCCCCTGCCCGCCTTCGTTCTCGCTGGCGAACAGGAAGATGACGTCGCCTTCCGCAATGCGCTTGCCGCCATACATGGTTTTCTGGGCGGCGAAGACGAAGGTTTCCGCCTGCGGGTCCTCGATCTCGGCCTTGATCGCGTACGCCATTGCCTACGGTTCCCGGCTGAGGCCGATCCGGTAGCTCAGGACGCGCCGGGTACCCGGCTCGATCAGCATGACGCCAGGCTTGCCGGTGAACTCGCCGTCGAAATCGACGGGACTGGCGATGCCGTGCCAGGGCTCGATGCACAGGAAAGGCGCGCCGCCGGGCTTGGACCAGATGCCCAGCTCGTTGAAGCCCTGCCATGACATCTCGATCGCCGGCCCGCGCTCGGCGGCGTAGCGCACGCTGTTGCTCACCGGCTTGTCGAGAATGACGGCGTCGTCGACGAACAGTTTTTCGGACAGCGGCAGCGTCTTTCCCTGGATGGGCGTCGGTTGCGGGGCCGGCAGCAGCAGGCCGTCCTTCAGGCGGCGGACCGGCGCCGGCTCATTCTTGGCGAAGGTCAGCCGATAGGCTTCCTTGGGCAGTTCCGGCAGCAGCGGCCAGTTGAACGCCGGATGCGCGCCGATCGAGGCCGGCAGCGGCTCGTCGCCGGTATTGGTGATCTCGAAGGTCACGCCAAGCTGCCGGGACGTCAGCTCGTAGCCGATGGCCAAGCGAAAGGCGAAGGGGTAGTGCGTCCGCGTTTCGGCGTTATCCGACAGCACCAATGTGCAGGAGGTCGGCCCCTGCTCCGCCCAGGCAAAGCGCCGGTCGCGGGCAAAGCCGTGCTGCGTCATCGGATAGGTTTGGCCGCGATGGCGGAGCTGATCGCCCTTCAGGCGGCCGACGATCGGGAACAGGACCGGCGAGTGGCGCCGCCAGGCGGGGCCTGCCTGCCACAGAAGCTCGGTGCCGTCGCCATCGCGCAGCGAGACCAGCTCGGCCCCCTGCCCGACGATGGTCGCCGAGATCCCCTCAGCGTTAAGCGTCACCTGTTCCATTGCGTCCTCGCGGTTGGCTGGTTGGGCCGGCAGGCTAGCAAAAGGCCGCGCGTGAACTCAAGCTCGGCAGGCAGATCCACCTTGGTCGTGGACGCTTTGGGCGCGGTCGACAAAAACGGCCGGAGGTTTCCCTCCGGCCGCGCCGAGGTCAGCAGTGTTGCCTGCTACGGCCCGGACTATTCGCGCTCGCCGGTGAAATTCAGGAGCAGCTGGAAGATGTTGATGAAGTTCAGATAAAGCGAGAAGGCGCCGAAGACGGCGAGCTTCTGCTGCGATTCGGCATCGAAATTCTCGGCATACTGCTCCTTGATGGTCTGCGTGTCCCAGGCGGTGAGGCCGACGAAGACAGCGATGCCGATCACCGAGATGGCGAATTGCAGCGCGGTCGAGCCGAGGAACAGGTTGACTAGGCTTGCGATCACCACGCCGATCAGGCCCATGATCAGGAAGGACGAGAACTGCGTCAGGTCGCGCCTGGTCGTGTAGCCGTAGAGGCTGGTGGCGCCGAACATCGTGGCGGCGATGAAGAAGGTGCGCGCGATGCTGGTCGAGGTGAAGACCAGGAACACCGAGGCGAGCGACAGGCCCATGACGGCGCAGAAGGCCCAGAACATCGTCTGCGCGCTCGCGGCCGACATGGTCTGCATCTTGAAAGAGAAGAGCATGACGAAGGCGAGCGGCGCCAGCATCACCACCCATTTCAGCGGGCTGGAGAAGATCGGCACGTAGAGCGCCGGTGTCGAGGCCACGAAGAAGGCGACGAGGCCTGTGACGACGAGACCGAGGCCCATATAGTTGTAGACGCGCAGCATGTGCTTGCGCAGGCCCTCGTCATAGACGGCTCCGGCCTGGACGCCGGCGCCCATTCGGTATCCCAGATTGGGGCTGTTCATCAGGTTCTCCTTGGTTCTCAGTAGAGGGTCTGTTTTCAGTAGAGAGTTCTGGCGAGTTTTTCGGCGGCACGGTCGAGGCTGCGGGCGTCGCCGCGGCCGACCACCGCATAGGCGACCTCGCCGATCTGGAAATAGGCGGTTGAGATGTCGTCGGCGGGCGCGACCGTCGGCTTCACGACGTCGAACGTGCCCGGCCTGATGGCGAACAGCGAGACGAGGCCGAGGTCCCTGGTCTGGACCGCCATCTCGACGCTCGGCCCGAATTGCGAGGGATAGACCTGGACGTCGCGGATCTTCCAGTCGTCGGGCAGCGACGGCATTACGATTGCGGTGGCCGCGCGGATCTCATCGGCATCGTAGCCCGGCGCTTCCCGCTGCGAGGGCATCGTCTCGCGCATCAAGGTCGTCCGGTGCGCTCTCACCGCATCCTCGACATAGGCCGGTGGCTGCGTCGAGGCGACCACCTTGGTCACCGCGATCGGCCCGAAAATGCCGTTGGCAAGCCAACCCGCCGCGACCAGCACGGCCGCGGCGGCGGCGCGCTGCAGCACGATAAGCATCCGCCCCCTGGCAAGGGCTCTTTCCAGCCGCCGCGCCGCTTCGGTCGTGGCCGGACGCGCCGTGCCGACGGGGCCGGCAAGCGCGACGCGCAGTTCGTCACGCGTCCTCAGGTCCGACATCACGCGCGCCGCCGCTTCCGGGCGCGCGGCGAGGTGCGCCTCGACCTCGATGCGGCGGGCGACATCCAGCTGGTCGTCTACATAGGCGTCGAGATCGGCATCGGTTACGGGGTCGACAATGACGGTCATTGATCGTCTCCCACGATCCTGAGATGCGGCCTGGCTTTCTGCGGCGCGCCCTCCTCCATCTCGCGCAGCGCGGCGCGCGCGCGGCCGATGCGCGACATCAAGGTTCCGAGCGGCACGCCGATGACTTCGGCGGCCTGCTGATAGGAAAGCCCCTCGATGGCGACGAGATGGAGCGCGGAGCGCTGTTCCTCGGGGAGCGAAAGAAACGCTTCCCGGACCTGCGACAGGCGCACGGAATGGTCCTGCGAGGCCGGCACGCTCTGGTCGGTGACGAGGCCGGCTTGTTCGATGCGCGCCGTCTCGGAGCGGCGCGAGCGCATGCGGTCGATGAAGACGTTGTGCACGATCGCCAAGAGCCAGGCGCGCAGATTGCCGTCGGAGCGAAAGGTCGCGCGCCGCTCATAGGCGCGCACCAGCGCGTCATGGACGAGATCCTCAGCATCGGTGCTGTCGCGCGTCAGCGAGCGCGCATAGCGCCGCAGCGATCCCAACTGCCCGACAATTTCGAAGCGTGCCATAGACCGTTTCATGCCCTGTTTACGAAGCCTGTAGGGGATTTAATCCCCCTGCCCGGCATTTTCTTTATGCATCGCCGGCGCGCTGAGGAAACCGCTGGCGCGGCGGGGGCTATTTGCGTATCACTCCGCCGCCATTGGAGTCCTTTTCGATGTTCGAGACCCTGCAGCCCGCACCCGCCGACAAGATCCTTGCCCTGATCGGCCTCTACCGCAGCGATCCACGTCCGGGCAAAGTCGACCTCGGCGTCGGCGTCTACAAGGACATCGAGGGCAGGACGCCGGTAATGCGCGCCGTGCGCGAGGCCGAGAAGAGGCTGCTGGCGAGCCAGGACACCAAGACCTACCTCGGCCTTGCCGGCGACACCGGCTTCAACGCCGCCATGATCAAGCTCGCCTTCGGCGAAAAGGCCGATCATTCGCGCATACGCGCGGCTCAGGCGCCGGGCGGATCCGGCGCGCTCAGGCTGGTGGCAGAGCTGCTGCAGCGCACGCGTCCCGGCGCGACGGTGTGGCTTTCCGACCCGACCTGGCCGAACCATCCGCCCGTGATGCGGGCCGCCGGCCTTGAGGTTCGCAACTATCCCTATTTCGATGCCGCCTCCGGCGCTGTGCGCTTCGACGAGATGCTGGCAACGCTCAGGACGGCCAACAGCGGCGACGTCGTGCTGCTGCATGGCTGCTGCCACAACCCGACCGGCGCCAATCTCGACGCCGCGCAGTGGGCGAAGGTCGCGGACGTTCTCCTGGAGCGCGGCCTGCTGCCTTTCGTCGACATCGCCTATCAGGGATTTGGCGAGGGCCTGGACGCCGATGCCGCGGGTCTGCGGCTCTTGGCCGACAAGGTGCCGGAGATGGTTGTCGCTTCGAGCTGCTCGAAGAATTTCGCCGTCTATCGCGACCGCGTGGGTGCTGCGATGATCATGGCCAAAGACGGCGCGCAGGCCGATGTGGCGATGAGCCAGGTGCTGGCGGCGGCGCGGGCGCTTTATTCGATGCCGCCGGATCATGGCGCCGCGGCGGTGCGCATGGTGCTGGAAGACGCCGGCCTGAGGAAGGACTGGGAGACGGAGCTCGAGGAGATGCGGCTGCGGATGCTGAGGTTGCGCGTCGCTTTTGCCGAAGCATTGCGCCGGCAGTCCAACTCGGATCGCTTCGATTTCGTCGCCAGCCATCGCGGCATGTTTTCCAGGCTTGGGCTGACGGAAGCACAGGTGGAGCGCCTGCGCACCGATCACGCCGTCTACATGGTCGGCGACAGCCGCATCAACGTCGCCGGCCTGCCGGAGGACGGCATGGACGATCTCGCCAAGGCGATTGTCTCAGTGCTCGACTGAAGGCCGCGACAGCTGTGGACAAGTCACGCCGGCGAGCCGCCGGGATGGCCGACTTGCGGGCCGCGCGCTAGCTTGAGGCCATGAAGCCCTCGAAAGACATTTCCCGGCTGATCGAGATCATGGCGGCGTTGCGCGCGCCGAAGACCGGCTGCCCGTGGGATATCGAGCAGAACTTTTCGACCATCGCGCCCTACACGATCGAGGAAGCCTATGAAGTGGCCGACGCGATCGCGCGCGGCGATTTCGACGACCTGCGCGAGGAACTGGGCGACCTATTGCTGCAGGTCGTCTACCACGCGCAGATGGCCGAGGAGATCGGCGAGTTCGCTTTCGGCGATGTGGTCGAGGCCATCACCACCAAGATGATCCGCCGCCATCCGCACGTCTTCGGCGATGAGAAGGCGCGCAGCGCCGGCATGGCCAAGGGCATGTGGGAGAAGATCAAGGCTGAGGAGAAGGCTGAAAAGCGCAGTGCCCGCATCGCGCGCGGGCTCGATCCGGAGGATCACGGCAAGGGTTTTCTCGACAGCGTTCCGGTGGCGCTCCCTGCCCTGACACGCGCGCTCAAGCTGCAGGAGAAAGCAGCGCGCGTCGGCTTCGATTGGAGCGAGGCAGCCCCCATCCTCGACAAGATCGAGGAGGAAATCGGCGAATTGCGCGAAGCGCTCACCACGGGGGATGCCGCGCCGATCAAGGACGAGTTCGGCGACATGTTGTTTGCCATCGTCAATCTTGGCCGCCATCTCAAGCTCGATTCGGAAGCGGCGCTCAGCGGCACCAATGAAAAGTTCCGCTCCCGCTTCCACTATGTCGAGCAGGCCGTGGCGGCTTCGGGCGGTTCGCTGGAGAAGGCGACGCTCGACGAGATGGAAGCGCTCTGGCAGCAGGCCAAAAGCGCCAAGTAATCAGCCGGTTAGCTATCGTTCTTGCGATGCAGCCGGCTCTCGATCTCCTGCCGGGCGCTATGCGTGGCCGTGAGCGAGAGAGTGACGCTGCCGTCCTCATTGTCGGTGCGCGAAACGATGTCGCCGTTGCGGTACAGCCAGTCGACCTGGCCGAGCTGGGCCGGGCTCAACGTCACCGTCATCGTCTCCAGCTCGCCCGACACCCGCGTCTCGATCAGCGCTTTCAGCGTGTCCAGTCCCTCGCCGGTCACCGCCGAAATGGCGATCGGCGGTGACTTGCCGCTCGCTCCCTCCGCAAGCAGCCGCTCGCGATTGCCCTCGTCGAGCAGGTCGATCTTGTTCCAGACCTCGATCACGCGGTTCGTGTCGGCGGCGTCGACGCCGAGATCGGCAAGGATGCGTTCGACATCCTCAGCCTGGGCCGCCGTGTCCGGATCGGAGATGTCGCGCAGATGCAGCACCAGATCGGCCTCGACGACCTCTTCCAGCGTCGCCCGGAAGGCGGCCACCAGATGCGTCGGCAGGTCGGAGATGAAGCCGACCGTATCCGACAGGATGATCGGCGTGCCGTGCGGCAGCCGCACGCGCCGCAAGGTGGGGTCGAGCGTGGCGAACAGCATGTCCTCGGCCAGCACCCCTGCCCCGGTCAGCCGGTTGAACAGCGTCGACTTGCCGGCATTGGTGTAGCCCACGATCGCCACCACCGGAAAAGGCACCTTCTTGCGCTTGGCGCGGTGCAGGTCGCGCGTGCGCCGCACCGTTTCCAGCTCGTGCTTCAGCTTGGTGATCTTGTCCTGCAGGATGCGGCGGTCGGATTCGATCTGGGTTTCACCGGGGCCGCCGAGGAAGCCGGCGCCGCCGCGCTGCCGCTCGAGGTGGGTCCAGCTGCGCACCAGCCGACCCTTCTGGTAGTTGAGATGCGCGAGCTCGACCTGCAGCGTGCCTTCCTTGGTGCGCGCCCGCTCGCCGAAGATCTCGAGGATCAGCCCGGTGCGGTCGAGCACCTTGGCATTCAGTTCCTTTTCGAGATTGCGCTGCTGCACCGGCGTCAGCGGATGGTCGACAAT
>NZ_RZRY01000030.1:0-24134 GCF_003998035.1 Mesorhizobium sp. M2A.F.Ca.ET.039.01.1.1
CTGGAATACCGGCGTGTCCTCGACGCGTCTCAACTCTCCGCGCTGGATATGAGTGCTGACCGCACTCAGCGGCAGATAGGCGGCCGCTTTCTGCGACAGGACGTGCTGCAGGCCGATGAAGACCAGCCCGGCCGAGATCGCCGGCTTCACCATTCCGGCAAAGGCGCGGTCGTGCTCGACGCGGAACTCCAGCCCCCAGTCCATCAGGATGTAGTTATTCGTCCACGATCCGAGCTGATCCCTGTGCTGGACGAGAACCACCTGATCAACGGCCAAGGTCTCATAGACGATGCCCGGATGCGGCCTGGGCAGATAGAGGATGCAGATGTCGAGCAGGCCTTCGGCCATCTGGTCGATCGCCAGATCCGGGAAGCTGCCTTCCAGCCTGAGCGCCACGTTCGGCCGTTTCGCGCGCATCCAGTCGATCCAGGGCGAGGTGATGCTGTCCCAGAGATAGGCGGGCGCGGTCAGCCTAAGCAGCGTCTCGTAGCCATCGGGAACGGCGATGTCCTGGCGCGACTGCTCCCAGGTGCGGGTGATCGTCGAGGCATGCGGCAGGAACTGCCGGCCGGCCGGCGTCAGCGTGACGCCGTCGCTGTCGCGCACGAACAGTTTTCGCCCCAGCTGTTCCTCCAGGCCGCGAATGCGCGCGCTGATGGTCGACTGGGCGAGGTTCAGCCGATGGGCCGCCACGGTGAAGCTGCCATGCGCCGCGACCTCCAGGAAACTGCGCAGATTTTCGGTATCCATGGTCCCCTGCCCCGTGAGCTACCGCCATCGAAATCTTCGATGGCCTCGATCAGAAAATATCGCTTTCCGGTCGCGGTCAACAATGGCCTAAATGCCAAAGCCCCTGCGACAAAACAAGGTATGCCGTCATGCCGAAGCATTTCAGGACGATCGACGCCGCTCGCAAAACCCTCAGCGCAATCGAAAATTCCGCTATCGACGAATTGCTCTCCGGCAGGATCGGCCGGCGTGAATTCCTGCGCCATGGCAGCGTGCTCGGCCTGTCGCTGCCCTTCCTCGGCGGCATCGCTTCGGCTGTCGGCCTCGGCGCTCCGCAAGCACGCGCCGAGGGCAAGCCCGGCGGCACGGTGCGCGCCGGCATCGCCGTGCCCGGCGGCGCCATCGATCCGGTGACTTTCTACGACAGCGGCAGCTACCAGCTCGCCTTCCAGACGTCAGAGTTCCTGTGTGTGACGCAGCCCGACCTGACGCTGAAGCCGGTGCTGGCGGAAAGCTGGTCGCCCAATGCCGACGGCAGCGTGTGGACCTTCAAGCTGCGCAAGGGCGTGAAATTCCACAATGGCGAGGATTTCAAGGCCGACGACGTCGTGGCGACCTTCGACCGCCTTGCCGATCCGAACGGCCCCTCCAACGCTCTCTCGGTGTTCAAGGGCCTGCTGTCGAAGGGCGGCACGCGCAAGGTCGACGACCACACGGTCGAATTCCATCTCGACGCGCCGAACGGCAGTTTCCCCTATTCGGTGTCGATCGACAATTACAACGCCGTCATCCTGCCGGCGAGCTACAAGGGCGACTACGAGAAGACCTTCGAAGGCACCGGTCCGTTCCGGCTAGAAAGCTACACGCCGAAGGTCGGCGCGACCTTCGTGCGTAATGCCGACTACTGGGGCGAGAAGGCGCTGCCCGACCGGCTGGAATTCAAGTTCTATGGCGACGTGCAGCCGCGGATTCTCGCGCTGCAGGCGGGCGAGGTCGACGTGCTCGACGCCATCCCGCTCGACGTCAGCCAGGTGGTGCTCGGCAATCCCGACATCACGGTGCTGCGCGTGGCGTCCACCGCGCATCGCCAGCTGCATATGCGCTGCGACATGGCGCCCTTCACCGACAAGCGCGTGCGCCAGGCGCTGGCTCTGTGCATCGACCGCTCCAAGCTGGTCGACGGACTCTGCCGCGGCATGGCGGCGACCGGCAATGACAGCCCGTTCGCGCCGGCCTTCCCGGTCACCGACAAATCGATTGCCCAGCGCACGCAGGACATCGCCAAGGCCAAGCAATTGATGGAAGCGGCCGGCCTTGGCAGCGGCTTCGACATAACGCTGACGACGCTGCGCTATTCCGACATCCCGGGCTATGCGCAGCTGTTCCAGAACTTCGCCAAGGAAATCGGCGCGCGCATCGCGCTCAACATCGAGGACCAGGACAAATATTACGGCAAGGCGGTGTTCGGCCAGTCGGACTGGCTGGACAGCCCGCTCGGCATCACCGACTACGCGCATCGCAGCGTACCGAACGTGTTCCTGAAAAGCCCGCCGGTCAGCGACGGGTCGTGGAACGCGGCGCATTTCAAGAACGCGACCTATGACGGGCTGGTCACCGGCTACCTCAAGGCGCTCGACCTCGACGCCCAGCGCAAGGCCGCTTCCGACATCCAGAAGCTGCTGCTCGATGAGACGCCGGTGATCTTCAGCTATTTCCCGGACCTGCTGGTACCCGTGCGCAAGACTGTCAGCGGCGTGCCGCCGATCGCCGCCGGCCTGCTGCTCGATCGCGTATCGGTGGCGTCATGACCGTGACCGCGCGAAAGAACCCGGCAGCAAACGACGAGAAGAGGACGACGACCATTCGCAAGCCCCATCTGCGCGGCCGCGGGCCGCATTTCCCGATCCTCGACGGCATCGTGCAGTACGAGTTCGAACCGGGCTATGTCGCCTTCACCATGCCCTCGCCCAAGCGGATCAGGGTGCAGGTCGGGCCGATGATCGTCGCCGACACCACCAAGGCGCTGGTGTTCCAGGAGAGCGACCATCTGCCGGTCTATTACTTCCCGATGAGCGACGTGCGCGAGGAGTTCCTGCTGCCCAGCCGCACGAAGACGGAGGATCCGTTCAAGGGTGTCGCCACACATTATTCGCTGAACACCGGCATCACGCTGGTCGAGGACGGCGCCTGGCGCTACCTCGATCCAGTCAAGGGCTGCCCGCCGATCCAGGACTACATCTCCTTCTACTGGCCGAAGATGACGCACTGGTTTGAAGAGGACGAAGAGATCTTCGTCCATGCCCGCGACCCGTTCCGCCGCGTCGACTGCCTGCCTTCGTCGCGGCGCGTGCAGGTGATCCTCGACGGCGAGCAGGTGGCCGATTCACGACGCGGCGTGTTCCTGTTCGAAACCGGACATCCGGTTCGGCACTACCTGCCGATCTCGGACACGCGCCTCGATATGTTTGCGCCCAGCCGCTACATCTCGCGCTGCCCCTACAAGGGCATCTCCAACTACTACCATGTGACGACGCCGAAGAAACGGCACGAGAACCTGGTCTGGTATTATCCCGAGCCGGTGCATGAGGCCGAGCGCATCAAGGCGCTGGTGTGCTTTCATCACGAGCTGGTCGACAAGATTCTGGTCGACGGCGTGGAAATTCCGAAGGAAGCGACGGCGGCGTCGGACGGATATTTTTGAACCTCGAGCCCTGTGGCCGGCCAGATCAGGCCGCTTGATCGAGGCGTCATTCAGCGCATACCTTCCGGTAATCAGGGAGGGTGCGATGGATCTTTTCAAACTGGACGGCGGCGTGGCGCTGGTGACGGGCGCCGGCAGCGGCATTGGTCAGGCGATCGCGATCGGGCTTGCCGAGGCCGGCGCCGATGTCGCCTGTTTCGGTCATGCCTCGAATGGCGGGCTTGAGCAGACTGCCGAGAAGATCAAGGCGCTCGGCCGCAAGGCACTGATGCTGACGGGGAGCGTGACGGCCGAGACCGACCTCGCCGCGGCGATCGATCGGGTTGAAGCCGAACTCGGCGCGCTGACGGTTGCCGTCAACAATGCCGGCATAGCTGGATCGGAAGCGGCCGAGACCATGCCGCTGGAAAAATGGCGCAAGGTGCACGAGGTCAATGTCGCAGGTGTGTTTCTGTCCTGTCAGGCCGAGGCACGCGTCATGCTTCCCCGGCGTGCGGGCTCCATCATCAACATCGCCTCGATGTCGGGCACCATCGTCAACCGCGGGCTGACGCAGGCGCACTACAACTCATCCAAAGCCGCCGTCATCCACATGTCGAAGAGCCTCGCCATGGAGTGGGCGGATCGTGGCCTGCGCGTCAATGTCGTCAGCCCGGGCTACACGCTGACGCCGATGAACAAGCGGCCGGAGGTCGCGGAGGAGATAAAGATCTTCAAGCGCGATACGCCGATGGGGCGTATGGCGGCGCCGGAAGAGATGGTCGGGCCGACCGTGTTCCTGGCCAGCCGTGCGTCCAGTTTCGTGACCGGCCTCGACCTGATCGTCGATGGCGGCTACGTGTGCTGGTAGGCTGATGGGGTGTCTCGAGAGACGCCCACCTTGCTGATTTGACGGATGCGGGCGGAGGCGCGCTGTCCTACTCCGCCGCCACGCCCTTCACCTCGAGATAGCTCTCCATGGAATCGTCCAGCGCCTGCAGCCATGGCGTATGGTGGACCGGCGCCATGGTGCCGGTCATCAGCGAGCGGTAGGCGTTGTCGCGGAAGGTCATGATGTTTTCCATCTTGTGGTGCTCCCACTCCATGAAGGTGTGGTTGACCGCCTCGACGTCGAAGCCCGGATAGTCGGTCTGGTCCATCAGTTCCTTGGTGTAGTCGCCCTGGAACCAGATCATCTGCTCGGCATCCTCCAGCGTCTCCTCGCGCGCGCGCCACTTGGCGCTGTGCTCGGCCATAGCCTCGGCCGAGGGCAGCTTGATGCGGCCCATGATGACGTCGCGGGCGTACCAGGCCTGTGCGTCGAACATGTTGAAGGTGTAGAATTGGTCCTGCATGCCGATATAGAACAGCTTCGGATTCTTCTCCCAGACGACGCCCTCATAGAGATCCAGCGGCCACATGCGGTTGGCGGTCTTGAGCTTGAGATCGTCGGTGAGGAAGGGGAAGGAGTGCAGATAGCCGGTGCACAGGATGATGGCGTCGACATCCCTGGTGGTGCCGTCCTTGAAATGCGCCGTCTTGCCGACGACCTTCTGCAGCAGGGGCACCTCCTTCCAGTTCTCCGGCCATTTGAAGCCCATCGGCTTGGAACGGTAGCTGGTGGTGATCGATTTGGCGCCGTATTTGTAGCATTGCGAACCGATGTCCTCGGCCGAATAGGAACGGCCGATGATCAGGATGTCCTTGCCCTTGAACTCCGTGGCATCGCGGAAATCGTGGCTGTGCAGGATGCGGCCGTTGAAGGTGGAAAAGCCCTCGAAATACGGCACGTTCGGCACGGAGAAATGGCCCGAGGCGACGACGACATTGTCGAACTCTTCCGAATAGGTGACGTCGTTGGTGCGGTCATGCGCGGTGACGGTGAATTTCTTCGTCTCGTCGGAGTAGGTGACCATGCGCACCGGCGTGTTGAACCGCACCCATTTGCGCACCCCGGATTTCTCGACACGGCCCTTGATATAGTCCCACAGCACGGCGCGCGGCGGATAGGAGGCGATCGGCCGGCCGAAATGTTCCTCGAAAGTGTAGTCGGCGAATTCGAGGCATTCCTTCGGGCCGTTCGACCACAGATAGCGGTACATCGAGCCATGCACCGGGTCGCCATGCTCGTCGAGGCCGGTGCGCCAGGTGTAGTTCCACAGGCCGCCCCAGTCGCTCTGCTTTTCGAAACAGACGATTTCCGGGATCTCGGCGCCCTTGTCGGCGGCCGACTTGAAGGCCCTGAGCTGGGCCAGGCCCGACGGTCCGGCTCCGATGACGGCGACACGAGATTTCATTGCGGACCTCCTTTTTGATTTCGACTTTTTCTTGAGGCAATTCCGGGCGGAAAACCGTTCGACACTTTTCCTGGAATTGCTCTCACGAAACAAATTTCACTCACAGTGACAGTAATTGGGTCTTCGGTGCTGTCAACAGGCATCTGAGGGCAAGGGCTTTGCCGCGAACGGATTTCGGCGGAAAACGGAAACCGCCATAAAGAATTGCCGCGACATTCGATGGCTTGCCCTTGCGGTTGCGCTCCTGTATCGCCACCGCATATGTTCACCTAGAGTGAAATAAATCCGCGGATTCGGGGGCGACATGCCGAACAAGACTTCTGACACAAAGCCCGCCGCTGCGGCCGCCAAGGACAAGGCGCCGCCGAAACGCGTTTCGGCCGACGGACGCTCGATCCGCACGCCATTGACCCAAAACCCGCACGCCATCCGCGACACGCGCGAGAAGGTACTCGAAGTGGCGATCGGCCATGAGGTGCGCGCGTTCCGCAAGAAGCTCGGTATCACCGTCGCCGATCTCGCCGCCGCCACCGACATCTCGCTCGGCATGCTGTCCAAGATCGAGAACGGCATCACCTCGCCATCGCTGACGACGCTTCAGGCGCTGTCGCGGGCGTTGGGCGTTCCGGTGACCGCCTTCTTCCGCCGCTTCGAGGAAGAGCACAGCGCCGTCTTTGTCAAGGCGGGCGAAGGTGTCGATGTCGAGCGGCGCGGCACGCGCGCCGGCCACCAGTACAATCTGCTGGGACATATCGGCGCCAACACCAGCGGCGTCGTGGTCGAGCCTTATCTCATCACGCTGACCGAGAATTCGGATGTGTTCCCGACCTTCCAGCATGCCGGCATGGAGTTCCTCTACATGCTCGAGGGCGAGGTGGTTTACCGGCACGGCAACAACCTCTACCCGATGAAGCCGGGCGACAGCCTGTTCTTCGATGCCGACGCGCCGCACGGACCGGAAGAGCTGACGCAACTGCCGATGCGGTATCTGTCGATCATCTGCTATCCGCAGAACAGTGCGGGGTGACACGTTGTTCCTCGCCCCACGATAGTGGGGAGAGGTGGCTCGGCGAAGCCGAGACGGAGAGGGGAGCGCCCTACGAAGGCCCCTCTCCGTCCGCTTCGCGGACACCTCTCCCCCGCTTTGCGGGGGCGAGGAACCCAAGTCTTCAGTCCGGCCCAAATCCCGGTGAAGTCGGGCTGCCATCATCCAGCTTCGACAGCCACTCCACCAGCGTCGGCCGATACCGCGTCAGCCCCTTGTAAGTGGCGAGTTCTTCCGGCAGGTCGCGGATGACGCGGTGCAGGCGGCGCGCCCATTTCGGCTGGGTGACCAGCTCGTCCATCTTGATCAGGTAGCAGCGGATCGGGAAGACGATGGCGTTCGAGCGCGGCAGCCGCCAGAAGCTTTGCAGCTCGACGCGCAGATGTACCTTCTGGCCGACATTCTCGGGCGTGACGGTGGCGCGGTCCGGGCCCCATTTGTGATAGTTCTCGGGGCTGGTGTCGAGGCGCGGATTGATGGTCATCGTCCAGTTGAGGCGCCGCGCCGGCTTGCCCTGCTGGATGTTGGTGAGAAATTTCAGCGCACGGGTGAAGATGCCCTTCTCGTGCGCCAGCGGGACCGGCGCGTGCCATTCGAAGAAGTTCATGCCGATGTCGAAATCGAGCGACCAGTCGGCTTGGGTGGTGACCATGCCGGCATCCATCCACAGATTGCCGTCTCGCTGGTCGAGGATGCAGAAATCGCCCTGGCTCTGGCGGGTGATGTATTCCATCGGGCCATAGGGCAACGTCGAGGTGTCGCCGAAGGTGAAGGTGTCGTCGATGCCGAGCGGCCGGTTGATCCAGCGCCAGCGGTCGCCATCGCGCTCCAGCGTGAAATGCTCGGGATAGCCGAGCGCCTGCTGCTCCATCAAAAGCTCGAGCAGGTCCCAGCCGGCCAGCGTCATATGCGGCAGCGACTGGCAGCGCAGCGGATCCTCCGCCAGCACCAAGGCGCGGTCCTGCATCTCGGCGACATAGTGCTCGTCGACGTCGATCAGGTTTTCCAGCACCGAGCCCTTCGGGCCGACGACATGCGGCTCGATGTTGACCGCGTACATGTAGGCGTCTTCGTTGAACGGGAACGGAAAGCGCCTGATGTGCTCGGGGCTGTTCCTGAAGGTGTAGTCGTCGCGGAAAGTTTCCTTGCGAAAGGTGATGCCCATTGACGCCTCCTATCTTTCCAGGACCAGCGACTTGCCCTCGAAGCGCGAGACGCAAGGCATGATCTTGCAGCCGGAACGGTGGTCTTCCTCGCTCAGCCAGTGATCGTTGTGGATGAACTTCCCGTCGGAGGAGATCACATTGGTCTCGCATTGGCCGCAGACGCCGCCGCGGCAGAGATAAGGCGGGTCGACGCCGGCCGCTTCCATGGCTTCCAGCAGGCTCTGTTGCTCGCCGACGCGGATCGTCTTGCCGCTGAGGGCCAAGGTCACGTCGAACGGCGCGCCGGGCTGGGGCGCCGCGAAATGCTCGAAATGCACCGTCTCCGACGGCCAGCCGAGCGCCGCGGCGCGGTCGCGCACCCAGTTGATCATGCCGGCCGGGCCGCAGACATAGAGATGCGTGCCGAGCGGCTGCGAGGACAACAGCCGGTCGAGATCGATGCGCTCCTCGCGGTCGTCGTGATAGAGCCTGACGCGGTTGCCGTAGCGCTGCCGCAAGACATCGGCATAGGTGCCGAGCGAAGCGGTGCGGCAGGTGTAATGCAATTCGAAATTGCCGCCGGCGCCCGCCAGCTGCGAGGTCTGCGCCATGAAGGGCGTGATGCCGATGCCGCCGGCCAGCATGAGATGCTTTTTCGCCCTGAGATCCAGCGAGAACAAATTGACCGGATAGCTGATCACCATCTCCAGGCCGGGCTTGACCTGTCGGTGCATGAACAGCGAGCCGCCGCGGCCGACATCGTCGCGGCGCACCGAGATCGTGTATTCGCGCGTGTCGAGCGGCGAGCCCATCAGCGAATAGGGGTTGAGCCTGGTGCGATCACTGTCGCGCATCTCGACCACGACATGGGCGCCGCCGGAGAAAGTCGGCAGCAGGCCGCCGTCGCGGCGGCGGAAATGGAAGCGGGTGACGAGATGGTTGACGGGGACGACGTCACTGACGACGACATCGAGCTTGGTGGTGCCGGTGCTCATGGGAAGGCCTCCTCCATCGGAGGAATCTCGGAGCGATCCTCGGCGTTGATGCACACGCCCTGGAAGGCGGCGAGGCGCCGCGAATAATGATCGCGCACCAGGAGCAGCAGGCCGCAATGCGAGCAGAGCGCCGGCTGCGTCGTAACGTTCTCGGTGATGCCCTTGCAGTGCACGCATTGCATGCGCCGCGCCAGCGAGCCGCGATGCTCGGTCTGGATGGAGGTGTGGTCCATGCCGGCTTCGAGCGCTGCCTGCATGGCCTGGCCGATCAGGCCCTCGGTGCCGGCAAGATAGAGACGCAATCCCATATGGGCGTTGGCCAGCGTCTGCTTGAGACGCGGCAGGAGGCTGGCGAAGGACGGCGCGATGTGGAGCTGCGCCGGCTTCAATGCTTCCAGGGCCGCGATGTGCTTGCCCTCCGAGCCTGGAATGAAGTCGATTTCCGCGCCGTCGAAAAAGCCGGGCGGCGCCTTGCCGGCCATATCCGTGATCGCCAGCGCGCCTTCGGCATCGGCGATGAAGAGGTGATGCTTGCCAGGCTGTGGAGACAGGGTTCCGTAAATGGGCCTGCTGATGATCGTCTTGGCTGCCATTCTTCCTTAGATCAGTTGGAGCATGATCTTTTCCGAAAACCGGTTCCCACTTTTCGGGATCATGCTCTAGTGCCTCGAACCCCTCCCCGTTGATGATGCCTCAACCCTTGGCGGTGCGCTTGGTCTTCTTCGGATCGTCGAACGGCAAGGGCTGCGCCGTCGCCTTGATCGAACCGCTTCTGTTGCGGATCTCGAGCCGGGTGTCCTTGACCGCGCAGTCGACGTCAAGGCGGGCGATGCCCATCGATTTCTCGACCAGCGGCGAATACATGGCGCAGGTCACCACGCCCACCTTCATGCCGTCGCGGTAGACCGGCGCGCCTTCGTCCGCCGGCTCCTTGCCGTCGAGCAGCACGCCATAGATCTTGAAGCGCTCCTTGCCCTTCAGCCGATAATGCTCCTCGGCGCCGCGGAAACCGGTCTTGCCGGGGCTGACGGTGAAGTCGAGGCCGAGCTCCCACAGCGTGTCGCCGGGGCCTTCGTTCTCGAACGGATATTTCTGGGAATTGTCGTAGGGGTAGAAGAGCAGATAGCTCTCGACGCGCAGCATGTCGAGCGTGGTGAAGCGGCACGGGATGATGCCGGCGCTCTTGCCCTCCTCGAGGATCCTGTCCCAGATCGTGCCGGCGTCCTGGCCGCGGCAGAAGATCTCGTATCCGCGCTCGCCGGTGTAGCCGGTGCGCGAGATCATGACGGGCAAGCCGAAGAGCTGCGTCTGCATATGGTGGAAATAGGGAAGGTCGCGGATGCCGGGCACATGCTTGGCCAGATAGTCGACGGCGGTCGGCCCTTGCAGCGACAGATCATGCAGATTGTCATCGAAGCGCAGCGAGACGTCGCGCCCCATGGCAGCCCGCTGCAGCTCCTCATGGCCGGTGCCGGAGCCATGCACGACCATCCACGAGTTCGGGCTGATGCGGTAGAGGATGCAGTCGTCGGTGAACTTCCCGGCCTCGTTCAGCATGCAGGCATAGGCCGACTTGCCGGGATAGATCTTCTCCACGTCGCGCGTCGTGGCGAGGTCAATCAGATGCGAGGCGTGCGGCCCGGTGATGTGGACCTTCTTCAGGCCGGAGACGTCCATCAGCCCGGCCTTGGTGCGGATGGCGATATATTCCTCGTCGGCGTCCTTGTCATAGGTCCAGGCGGTGCCCATGCCGCTCCAGTCCTCGAGTTTCGAGCCGAGCGCGCGATGGCGATCCGCCAGGGTCGAGAATCTCCAGGATGCCGTCATCCGATCGTCCTCCGTGCGATTAGGTCGCTTAAGCGGTTGCTGTTCCCTGCTCCTGCTTGGCGGCGGAGCTTGCTCGAATATTGATCGCAAACGGCGGAGCCCTGCAATCCCCTTGAAGCAAATAATTTCATTGTCAGTTAAATTTCTTGCCCGGGGACAAATAGCTTACGGAGCGTAAATCCGGCTTGACAATTTCGAAGATCGGTCGGAATTTATGAAAAAAACTTCACTCTCTAGAAAGAGTGGACGCCCGGTCGATTTCGGGGCCGGACGTCGCCAGAAGGGGAAAAACCGATGTCCGACCTGCAGCAGCGCATCGAAGCGCTGTATCGTTCCGACGTGCGCGGATCCGTGCTCTTGATCGTTTGCCTGTGGGTGACGATCCTCTTCGTCCTCCTGATGACCTGGGCCTACATCCCCGACAGCGGGATCAAGCTCGTGGTGGTGATCGCGGCTGCCGCGGTGCTGATCTTCAACACCGCCGCCATCCTGGCGATGCTCAACCACTACAAGGAAGACAAGGACTTCATCTACGGCCTCGACATCAAGAACGCCGACGCGTTCCGCAACAGCAAGTCCTGAGGGGGAAAGACCATGTCCCGCTACATCCCGCCGGAACAGAGCAAGGCCGGCCAGATTTTCGACATCGCCGTCGTCGTGGTCGCCATCTTCGTGGCGCTGTGGCTGCCGCTGAAGCTCGGCCTTGCCGGCGCGGCGAAATCCATCGATCCCCTGGACGCCAAGACCTGGGACGCGCTCGGCCAGAATGCGACCATGGCGTCGATCTGGGAGAAGCTCGGCTACACGCCCGAGACCGCGCACGACATCATCCAGAACCGTTTCCACTACATCATCGACTGGCCGACGCTGATCATCATGGCGATCGTGCTGGTCGCCTATTTCGTCTTCCTGTTCCGCGCCTCCGATCGCGAGTATCGCGAGGTGATCAACGAAAGATTCGACGACAAGTAATTCGGGGACAAGATCCATGTGGATGGCAATCAACTACGCCTGCTGGGGCATCTCGGTCTTGCTTGCGCTCTGGATGCTCTACGACTGGTTCAAGATCGACACGACCTATTCCGAGGACGTGCTGACTTCCTCGCGCGAAGGCGAGCTTGAAGCCGTTTCCGAGAAACACCGGATCTGAGTGGGGACTGACGATGACCGCTGCGGTTGAAACGGGACTGACGACGACGATCCACGGCGACAGGGTCTCGCTGCTTCGGGTGCTCGGCCCCGCCCATGTCTGGGCGCTCGGTGTCGGCATCGTGCTGGTCGGCGAGTTCACCGGATGGAATTTCGCGGCAGACAAGGGCGGCGCGCTGGCCGCGCTGATCGTCTGCTGGATCGTCGGACTGCTTTACACCTCGGTCGCCATGATCGACTCGGAGGTGACCTCGACCGTGGCCGCCGCCGGCGGCCAGTACGCGCAGGCCAAGCACATTGTCGGACCGCTGATGGCCTTCAACGTCGCGCTGTTCCTGGTGTTCGCCTACACGATGCTCGAAGTGTCGGACGCCATCCTGCTCGGCGACACCATCGTCGCCAAGGCCGGCGTCGAAGGGCTGACGCACAATTCCTTCATCGCCGCGACCATAGTCGTGCTGGCCTGGCTCAACTATCGCGGCGTGCTGATGACGCTCAACGTCAACTTCGTCATCACCGCCATCGCCTATGTCTCGATCGTCATCCTGTTCTTCTCCGTCAGCCCGTGGACGCAGGGCGCGGTGCTGAAGCTCAACGAGTTGGTCACCCCCGGCAACGCGCTGCCCTATGGCTGGATCGGCGTCATCGCCGCCTTCCAGTTCGGCATCTGGTACTATCTCGGCATCGAGGGCACCACGCAGGCGGCCGAGGAAGTGCGCTCGCCGGCGCGCTCCCTGCCCTACGGCACCATGGCCGGCATGATCACGCTTTTGATCGCGGCCGCCATGACCTGGTATGTCTGCGCCTCGCTGATGCCCTGGGAATATCTTGGCATCACCTATTATCCGCTGTGGGACGCCGGCAAGCTCACGGGCAGCCCGCTGCTGGAGAACCTTTTGTTCATCGCGACGCTGCTGGCGGCGCTCGCCTCGGCCAATGGCTGCATCAACGACGCGGCGCGCGCCTGGTTCTCGCTCGGCCGCGACCGCTACCTGCCAAGCTGGTTCTCGGCGGTGCATCCGAAATACCGCACGCCCTATCGCTCGATCCTGTTCCTGCTGCCGATCGCGCTCGCCTTCGCCTTCATCGCCGACCTCAACCAGGCGATCACCTTCTCGATCCTGTCCGGCGTGCTGCAATACACCTTCATGAGCATCAACATCATGATGTTCCGCAAGAAATGGCCGCTGGGCTCGATCCGCCGCGGCTACACGCATCCCTTCCATCCACTGCCGGCGATCGTGCTCTTCTGCCTCTGCATGGTAACGTTCTTCGCCATCTTCCTGGGCTTCGGCTCACAGCTGATCGCGATGACGGTGTTCTATTTCCTGATCTCGCTGTGGTTCCACTTCTATCGCTACAAGTTCGTGCGGCGCGGCGACCAGTTCTCCATGCCGTGGCCGAAGCCGCAGGGTTATTGAGTGGAGTGAAGGCCCGCCTCTCGACGGCGGGCCGTGGCGTGTCGAAATGTCGGAACTGACGTCAGTATTGCTTGCCGGAGCGATCGCATTGGCGGTCGTCGCCCATATTGCCTGGCTCGCGCGCGCCAGCCGCAACAGGGCGAAGGCGGCTCTGGCCGCCGACACGGCGAGCGTCTGCAGCGTCGTTCTCGATGCCGCCGACATTTCCGGCGGCACGGCCGGCGTGGTCACCTGGGCCGGCACGTGGAACGGCCAGCGCGTTCAGCTGCGCACCATCGTCGACACGCTGGCGACGCGAAAGCTGCCGACGCGCTGGCTCAGCGTCTCGATCACTGAGCCGGTCGCCGTGCCGGGCATTTTCGACATGATGATGCGGCCGAATTCGGCGACAACGTTCTCCAATTTCGACCATCTGCCGCACACGCTCCCGAAGGTGCTCGGCTTTCCCGCCGACGCGGTGCTCAAGACGGACCGCAGAGGCGTTGCCTTCCCGCAGGACCTGATCGCCGCGCATATCGACATCTTTGCCGAGGGGCGCGCCAAGGAATTGCTGATCACGCCGAACGGCGTGCGCATCGTCTGGCTGCTGGCCGAGGCCGAGCGCGCGCGCTACGGCGTCTTCCGGCAGGCCGCGTTCGGAGATGCCGGGCTCGATCCGGCCTTGATCGAAAGGCTGCTCGAGGCCGCCTCCACGCTTCGCCAAGCCATCAACCGGCACGAAAGGCAGGCGGCATGAGCGACGGAACCGCCACCCCTGCTCCCGTCAATCCCTATCTCGTGCTCGGCGCGGCGGTCATTTTACCGGCAAGCGGCCACGTCATGCTCGGCGTGCCGGTACGCGGCCTGCAGTTCCTGTTCTTCATGGTGATCCTTGGCTGGATAACGACCAAGCTGGCGCCGGCCGATGCCAGCTTCATCGGCCGCCATGCCGGCGCTTTCCTGATCTATGCTTTCTCGATCCTCGACGCCTACAAGATCGCACGTGTCCGCCATGCGATCTGGGTTCACAAGGCGCGCCCGGGCGGCGATAGTGCCGCAGGCGATGTGCCGCCCAACATGTAACCACAGGAAAATTTCTTTCATAGCAATTGAATTCGGCTCGCTCATTGAGTACATCATCTGAGAGCCAAAAAACGTTGGAGGCTGGCATGTGCGGAATCGTCGGACTTTTCTTGAAGGACAAGGCGCTGGAGCCGAAGCTCGGCGCCATGCTGTCGGAGATGCTGGTGTCGCTCAGCGACCGCGGCCCGGACAGCGCCGGCATCGCCATCTATGGCGCGGCCACCGGCAACGAGGCCAAGATCACCGTGCAGTCACCGAAGGCAGACCGCGATTTCCGCGGCCTCGACGCCGAACTCGCCAAGGCGATCGGCGCGCCGGTGAGCGTGGCGGTGAATTCGACGCACGCCGTCATCAGGACCACGCCGGACAAGGTCGATGCCGCGCGTGAAGCGCTGCAGACGCTCAGGCCCGACATCCGCATCATGGGCGCCGGCGAGGCGGTTGAAATCTACAAGGAGGTCGGCCTGCCGGAGACCGTCGTCGATCGCTTCCATGTGCGCTCGATGACCGGCACGCATGGCATCGGCCATACCCGCATGGCAACGGAATCGGCGGTCACCACGATGGGCGCGCATCCGTTCTCGACCGGCGCCGACCAGTGCCTGGTGCATAACGGCTCGCTCTCCAACCACAACAATGTGCGCCGCGAGCTGATCCGCGACGGCATGAAGTTCGAGACCGAGAACGACACCGAAGTTGCCGCGGCCTATCTTTCCAACCGGATGGCGCATGGCAAGAATCTGGGCGAGGCGTTGGAAGGCACGCTCTCCGACCTCGACGGCTTCTTCACCTTCGTCGTCGGCACGAAGAACGGCTTCGGCGTGGTGCGCGACCCGATCGCCTGCAAGCCGGCCGTGATGGCCGAGACCGACCAGTATGTCGCCTTCGGCTCGGAATATCGCGCGCTGACCAAGCTGCCCGGCATCGACAATGCGCGGGTCTGGGAGCCGGAGCCCGCAACCGTTTATTTCTGGGAGCATTGAGCCGATGCCGGCAACCCCAATGTCGAAGGCCGAACGCGACCAGGGCGGTGCGAGGATCTTCGACCTCTCGCAACATTCGCTGCGCGAATTGAACGAGGCGCTGCACAAGCTCGCGCCGGGTTCGAATGAGACCGCCTGGGAAGTGCTCAACCCGAAAGGCAGCCATTCGGTCGCCGTCGGCGTCGACCAGCCGGTCACCATCGATGTGCGCGGCAGCGTCGGTTATTACTGCGCCGGCATGAATGACGGCGCCGCGATCACCGTGCATGGCTCGGCCGGCCCGGGTGTCGGCGAGAACATGATGTCGGGCTCGATCGTCATCAAGGGCGATGCCAGCCAGTATGCCGGCGCCACCGGCCGCGGCGGCCTGCTGGTCATCGAGGGCAACGCCTCGTCGCGTTGCGGCATCTCTATGAAGGGCATCGACATCGTCGTGCATGGCAATATCGGCCACATGTCGGCCTTCATGGCGCAGTCCGGCAACCTGGTGGTGCTGGGCGATGCCGGCGACGCGCTGGGCGATTCCATCTACGAGGCGCGGCTCTTCGTGCGCGGCAAGGTGGAGAGCCTCGGCGCCGACTGCATCGCCAAGGAGATGCGGCCCGAGCACATCGAATTGCTGCAGGGCCTGCTCGACAAGGCCGGCGTGACCGGCGTCAAGGCATCGGAGTTCAAGCGCTACGGCTCGGCCCGCAAACTCTACAATTTCAACATCGACAACGCCGACGCGTATTGAGGACAGAAATGGCCTATCACAATCCTCCCACGACGCCGCGCAAATCCGCGACCTTCGACGACTACACGCTTTCCGAAATCCGCCGCGCGGCGGCGACCGGCATCTATGACATCCGCGGCGCCGGCGCCAAGCGCAAGCTGCCGCATTTCGACGATCTGTTGTTCCTCGGCGCCTCGATCTCGCGCTATCCGCTCGAAGGCTATCGCGAACGCTGCGACACCTCGGTAGTGCTCGGCTCGCGCCATGCCAAAAAGCCGATCGAGCTAAAGATCCCGATCACCATCGCCGGCATGAGTTTTGGGTCGCTTTCCGGTCCCGCCAAGGAAGCGCTTGGCCGCGGCGCGACGATCGCCGGGACATCGACCACCACAGGCGACGGCGGCATGACCGAGGAAGAACGCGGCCACTCGAAGAGGCTGGTCTATCAGTACCTGCCGTCGCGCTACGGCATGAACCCGCGCGACCTGCGCCGCGCCGACGCCATCGAAGTGGTCGTCGGCCAGGGCGCCAAGCCCGGCGGCGGCGGCATGCTGCTCGGGCAGAAGATCTCCGACCGCGTCGCCGAGATGCGCACCCTGCCCAAGGGCATCGACCAGCGTTCCGCCTCGCGCCATCCCGACTGGACCGGGCCGGACGATCTCGAGATCAAGATTCTCGAGCTGCGCGAGATCACCGACTGGGAAAAGCCGATCTATGTGAAGGTCGGCGGCGCTCGGCCCTATTACGATACGGCACTCGCTGTGAAGGCCGGCGCCGACGTCGTCGTGGTCGACGGCATGCAGGGCGGCACGGCCGCGACACAGGAAGTGTTCATCGAGAATGTCGGCCAGCCGACGCTTGCCTGCATCAGGCCGGCGGTGCAGGCGCTGCAGGACCTCGGCATGCACCGCAAGGTGCAGCTCATCGTTTCCGGCGGCATTCGCAACGGCGCCGACGTCGCCAAGGCGCTGGCGCTTGGCGTCGATGCGGTGTCGATCGGCACGGCGGCGCTGGTCGCGCTCGGCGACAACGATCCGCGCTGGGAGGCCGAGTACAATGAGCTCGGCACCACAGCCGGCGCCTATGACGACTGGCATGAGGGCCGCGACCCGGCCGGCATCACCACGCAGGACCCCGAACTGATGAAGCGGGTCGACCCGATCGCGGCCGGACGACGCCTGGCAAATTACCTCAAGGTGATGACGCTGGAGGCGCAGACGATTGCCCGCGCCTGCGGCAAGAACAGCCTGCACAATCTGGAGCCCGAGGATCTCGTTGCGCTTACCATCGAAGCCGCCGCCATGGCCGTGGTGCCTTTGGCCGGCACCAACTGGATACCGGGAAAGAACGGCTTCTAGGACAACTTCCAAGACCACATAAGCGAGGAACTATAATGGGGAACGATCTCGCCGCATTCGCCAAGGAGAACGGCGTCAAATATTTCATGATCTCCTACACCGACCTGTTCAGCGGCCAGCGTGCCAAGCTGGTGCCGGCGCAGGCGATCGCCGACATGCAGAAGGACGGCGCCGGCTTTGCCGGTTTCGCGACATGGCTCGACCTGACGCCGGCGCATCCGGACATGCTGGCGGTGCCGGACCCGGATTCGGTCATCCAATTGCCGTGGAAGAAAGACGTCGCCTGGGTGGCGGCCACCTGCGTGATGGATGACAAGCTCGTCGACCAGGCGCCGCGCAACACGCTGAAGCGGGTGATCGACGAAGCGGCCCGCGACGGCATGCATGTCAAGACCGGCGTAGAGGCCGAGTTCTTCCTGATCTCGCCCGACGGCAAGGCGATCTCCGACGAATACGACACAGCCTCGAAGCCCTGCTACGACCAGCAGGCGGTGATGCGCCGCTACGACGTGATCGCCGAGATCTGCGACCACATGCTGGCGCTGGGCTGGGGCCCGTACCAGAACGACCACGAGGACGCCAACGGCCAGTTCGAGATGAACTGGACCTTCGACCACGCGATGGCGACCGCCGACAAGCACTCCTTCTTCAAGTTCATGGTCAAGTCGATCGCCGAGAAGCACGGCCTGCGCGCGACCTTCATGCCGAAGCCCTTCCAGGGCCTGACCGGCAATGGCTGCCATGCGCATATCTCGGTGTGGGACGAGGCCGGCAAGACCAATGTCTTTGCCGACAATTCGGAAGAGCTTGGCCTCTCCGCCAAGGGCAGGAACTTCCTTGGCGGCATCATGAAACATGCGTCGGCGCTTGCCGCGATCACCAATCCGACGGTCAACTCCTACAAGCGCATCAACGCGCCGCGCACCATCTCTGGCGCGACCTGGGCGCCGAACACGGTGACCTGGACCGGCAACAACCGCACCCACATGGTGCGCGTGCCGGGGCCCGGCCGCTTCGAGCTGCGCCTGCCGGACGGCGCCGCCAACCCCTATCTCCTGCAGGCGGTGATCATCGCCGCCGGCCTCGACGGCATCCGCTCCAAGGCCGACCCCGGCAAGCGCTACGACATCGACATGTACCAGTTCGGCCATACCGTCACGGATGCGCCGAAACTGCCGCTCAACCTGCTCGACGCGTTGCGCGAATTCGACAACGACAAATCGCTCAAGGCGGCGCTGGGTGAGGAATTTTCGTCGGCATATCTAAAGCTGAAGCAGCAGGAATGGAATTCCTATGCTTCGCACTTCACGCAGTGGGAGCGCGACCACACGCTGGATATCTAGCATCCAGCGTTGAGGGTGAGCGGCCTCGGAATGATTTTATGAAATACTCGATCTTCTCGCTCGCCCGCGCCGCTCTCTCCGGGCACAAGAACTGGCAGCCGACATGGCGCGACGCGGCACCCAAGGATCGCTACGACGTGGTGATCATCGGCGGCGGCGGGCACGGGCTCGCCACCGCCTGGTTCCTCGCCAGCGAGTTCGGCATCCGCAACGTCGCGGTGCTCGAAAAAGGCTGGATCGGCTCCGGCAACGCCGGCCGCAACACCACCATCATCCGCTCCAATTACGGCCTCCCCGGCAACACCGGATTCTACGAGCTTTCGATGAAGCTGTGGGAGCGGATGGAGCAGGACCTCAACTACAACGCCATGGTCAGCCAGCGCGGCGTGCTCAACCTCTATCACTCCGACGCGCAGCGCGACGCCTTCGCCCGGCGCGGCAACACGATGCGCATCAACGGCATCGATGCCGAGCTGCTCGACCAGGCGGCGCTGCGCAAGATGCTGCCATTCCTGAATTTCGAGAATGCGCGCTTTCCAATCCAGGGCGGGCTGCTGCAGCGCCGCGGCGGCACGGCCCGCCACGACGCCGTAGTCTGGGGCTATGCGCATGCGGCGAGCGCGCTTGGCGTCGACATCATCCAGAATTGCGAGGTCACCGGTTTCACGCGCGACGCCAACGGCAAGGTCACCGGCGTCGAGACGTCGCGCGGCAAGATCGGCGCTGGGAAAGTCGGCATGGCGGTGGCGGGTTCCTCGTCACGCGTCGCGGCTATGGCGGGGCTTCGCCTGCCGATCGAAAGCCATGTGCTGCAGGCCTTCGTCTCCGAAGCGATCAAGCCGCTGATCCCCGGCGTCATGACCTTCGGCGCCGGACATTTCTATGTCAGCCAGTCCGACAAGGGCGGGCTGGTCTTTGGCGGCGATATCGACGGCTATAATTCCTACGCGCAGCGCGGCAATCTGCCGGTGGTCGAGGATGTCTGCGAAGGCGGCATGGCTCTGATCCCGATGATCGGCCGCGTGCGGCTGTTGCGCCAATGGGGCGGCATCATGGACATGTCGATGGACGGCACGCCAATCATCGACAAGAGCCCGGTCGACGGCCTCTACATCAATGCCGGCTGGTGCTATGGCGGCTTCAAGGCGACGCCGGGCTCGGGCTTCGTCTTCGCCCATCTCCTCGCCCGCGATCAATCGCACAAGGAAGCCGCGCTTTTCCGCCTCGACCGGTTCCAGCGCGGCGCCATGATCGACGAGAAGGGCCAGGGCGCCCAACCGAACCTGCACTGAGGCCGCCAGAAGACCATGCGTATCACCTGTCCCTTCTGCGGCGAACGCGAGCTCGGCGAGTTCACCTATCTCGGCGACGCCAAGCCGCAACGTCCCGCGGCCGATGCCGGCGAGGACGCGGTCTACGACTATGTCTATCTGCGCGACAACATCGCCGGCGTGATGAGCGAGCACTGGTACCATGGCGGCGGTTGCCGGGCGTGGCTGAAGGTCACTCGCAACACGCTGACGCATGAGATTTCGGCGGTCGAGGCGGCTGCAGGCGCCGGCGCCGCCAAGGTTGGTGCGTGATGGCCGGCGATCAGGCAAACCGTCTCACATCCGGCGGCCTCATCGATCGCTCGACCGCGCTCAGCTTCCGCTTCGACGGAAAGACTCTTTTGGGCTTCAAGGGCGACACGCTGGCTTCGGCGCTGGTCGCCAATGGTGTCAAGCTGGTCGGCCGATCGTTCAAATATCACCGCCCGCGCGGCATCCTGACCGCAGGGTCGGAAGAGCCGAACGCACTGGTCGAATTGCGCAGCGGCGCCAGGCGCGAGCCGAACACCAAGGCGACCACCGCCGAGCTTTATGAAGGCCTCGAAGCCGCCAGCCAGAATCGCTGGCCGTCGCTCAATTTCGACGTCATGTCGGTCAACCAGCTGTTCGCGCCGATCTTCGTCGCCGGCTTCTACTACAAGACCTTCATGTGGCCGGCGAAGTTCTGGGAAGCAATCTACGAGCCGGCGATCCGCCGCGCCGCCGGCCTCGGTCGCGCGGCGGGCGTTTCCGATCCCGACCACTATGACAAGGCCTGGGCGCATTGCGACGTGGTGATCGCGGGTTCCGGGCCGGCTGGTCTGGCGGCTGCCCTTGCCGCCGGCCGCAGCGGCGCGCGCGTCATCCTGTGCGAGGAGGATTTCGTCCTTGGCGGGCGGCTGCTTGCCGATGGCGGTCCGATCGACGGACTGCCCGCCGCCGAATGGGTTGCGCGCGCGGTTGCCGAACTGACTGTGATGCCCGATGTGCGCATCATGACGCGCACATCCCTGTTCGGCGTCTATGCCGGCGGCACCTATGGCGCGATCGAGCGCGTCAACGACCATCTGCCGGTCCCGCCGGAGCATCAGGTGCGGCAGCGGCTGTGGCGGATTGTGGCCAAGCGCTGCGTGGTTGCCGCCGGCGCGATCGAACGTCCCATCGTCTTTGCCGGCAACGACACACCGGGCGTGATGATGGCGTCGGCCATGCGCAGCTACATCAACCGCTACGCCGCTACGCCGGCGAGACACATCGCGGTCTTCACCAACAATGAAGACGGCTGGCGCACGGCCGAGACGGCGATCGCCGCCGGGCTGCAAGTGGCGGCGGTGATCGATGCGCGGCCGGATGTTTCGCCGGCGCATCGCTCGCTGGCCAGCAAGGGCGGCTTTCCGGTGCTGCACGGCTCGGTCTCCGCTGTCGATGGCGGCAAGACCGGCGTGCGCAAGATTTCCGTCTCACTGACCGGCGGCGCACGCGCCGAGGTCGAGGCCGACGGGCTCGCCGTCTCGGGCGGCTGGAACCCGGCCGTCGGCCTCACCTCCTATCATCGCGGCCGGCCGAAATGGCGCGACGACATCGCCGCCTTCGTGCCGGACGGCGCGCCGCCCGGCATGGTCGCCGCGGGCGCCGCCAATGGCGCTTTCGGTCTCGGGGCCTGCCTGCGCGAAGGGTTCGAAGCCGGCGCTGCCGCGGCGCGCGATGCCGGGCGCGGCGGCAATATCGGCTCGATGCCGGTCGCTGACGACGCGGCTTTCTCGCTAACGCCGCTCTGGCATGTCGCCGGCAAGGGCAAGGCCTTCGTCGACCAGCAGCATGACGTCACGGCTTCCGATGTCGAGCTGGCGCAGCGCGAGGGTTTTCAATCGGTCGAGCATCTGAAGCGCTACACCACGCTCGGCATGGCGACCGACCAGGGCAAGACCTCCAATGTCGCCGGCCTCGCCATCATGGCGGCGGTCAGCGGCAAATCCATTCCCGAGACCGGCACGACGATCTACCGGCCGCCTTATGTGCCGGTCGCCATCGGCGCGTTCGCCGGCCATCACCGCGACGAGAATTTTCATGCGACGCGGCTGACGCCGTCGCATCACTGGGCGGCCGAACAAGGCGCGGTGTTTGTCGACACCGGGCTTTGGAAGCGCGCCCAATGGTACCCCCGCGCGGGCGAGAAAGACTGGCTGGAATCGGTGACGCGCGAGGTGAAGGCGGTGCGCAGCAGCGTGGGCTTCTGCGATGTCTCGACGCTCGGCAAGATCGACGTGCACGGGCCCGACGCCGGCGCCTTCCTCGACCGCGTCTACATCAACGCTTTCTCCAGCCTCGCCGTCGGCAAGGCGCGCTACGGGCTGATGCTGCGCGAGGACGGCATCGTCTATGACGACGGCACGACCTCCCGCCTCGCCGAGGACCATTATTTCCTGACCACCACGACGGCGAAAGCCGGGCTGGTGATGCAGCATCTGGAGTTCTGCCGCCAGGTGCTGTTCCCCGAGCTCGATGTGCAGCTTACGTCGGTTTCCGATCAGTGGGCGCAGTTCTCGATCGCCGGGCCGAAGACCCGCGATCTCTTGAAGGAGATCGTCGATCCGGCCGAGGACCTGTCGAACGAAGGCTTCCCGTTCATGGGCGCGCGCGAGGTCAAGCTGCGCGGCGGCCTGAAAGCGCGGCTGTTCCGCATTTCCTTCTCCGGCGAGATGGCGTTCGAGATTTCGGTGCCGGCACGTTATGGCGAAGCGATGGCGCGCAATTTGATGATTGCGGGCGAGCCATTCGGCGTGACGCCTTACGGCACCGAAGCGCTCGGTGTGATGCGCATCGAGAAGGGGCACGTCGCCGGACCCGAGCTCAGCGGCACCACCACGGCCGGCGATCTCGGCCTCGGCAAGATGATGTCGACCAAAAAGGATTTCATCGGCCGCGTCATGGCCGGCCGCGAGGCATTGGTCGCGCTGAACCGGCAGGTGGTCGTCGGCATCAAGCCGACCGACAAGGCGCGCCGCCTGCGCTCCGGCGCGCATATCATCCCGAAGGGCGAAACGCCCGGCCCCGAGAACGACCAGGGCTATGTCACCTCGGTGTGCTTCTCGCCGGTGCTCGACCAGTGGATCGGGCTCGGCCTCGTCGAGCGCGGCCGCGAGCGCATCGGCGAGACCGTGCGCGCGCATGATCCGCTGCGCTCAGAGGACTACGATGTCGAGCTCTGCAGTCCCGTCTTCTACGATCCGGATGGAGGGCGCCAGCGTGGCTGATTTTTCCTGGGATGTCCGCAGCCCGCTCGACCGCGCGCTCGTCGGCGGCGCTTATGGCGCGCAGGGCGAAGCCGGCGTGACGCTGACCGAGATCCGCAATTTCGACCTCGTGCAGGTCATGGCGCGGCGCGGCAAGGCCGGCGAGATGATCGCCGCTGCGAAGGCGCACTTCGGCGTTGCCGCGCCGGAGACGCCCAAGGCTATCGGCACGTCGGACGCGTCGCTGATCTGGTCAGGACCGGACCAGTTCCTTGTGCTGTCCAAGGACGGCAAGCATTCGATTGAGGTGCTTGCCCCTGGCTTTGCCGGTTCGGCTTCGCTGTCCGACCAATCGCATGCGCGGGCGTTGATCAGCATCTCCGGCGACAAGGCGCGCGCGATGCTCGCCAAGCTGTCGTCGATCGATTTGCATCCCGATGTATTTGGCGTAGGTGCGGCGGCGGCGACCTCGATGGATCATACGAGCGTCACGTTGTGGCGCGGTGGTGATCGCAACGGACTGGCTGTTTTCAATCTGCTGGTGTTTGCGACTTTTGCCGAGAGCCTTTGGCACACTGTGCTGGATTCCGCTGCTGAGTATGGCGTGACCATCGGCCATTCCGAGGACCTTTAGCGGTCAACCGCCAAAACTCGGCGCTGCCCCTCATCTGCCTGCCGGCATCTTCTCCCCGTATAGTGACGGGGAGAAGGGGCTGGTGTCCGAACCGGATAGATAGGTAACAGAATGGACCGATTAGATGGGTGACAGTTTTCTTGCCAGCCGGGAGGACCGGCGATGGTTTGGCGAGAGACTGGCATCATGGATGAGCGGCTTCGTTTTG
>NZ_RZRY01000310.1:0-7189 GCF_003998035.1 Mesorhizobium sp. M2A.F.Ca.ET.039.01.1.1
GTTCGTGTCGATTGTAAGGTTTGTTGAACGGACCGAGGGACTGCGTGAAGAATACGGGATCCTTGCCGATGGCCGCATCCAGGCGGAACTGGTTCAGTCGCCGTTCAAGGTTGTAGTTCTCAACCAGATAGGTGCCGCCAGTCGTGACCACGAGGTCGGCGTTCTGGTAGATATCGAGGCCGCGGCGGTCGCTCTCCTTGAAAAAAGCGCGGCCGAGAAGGCTGTCAGAGCCGAAATTCCGCAGCACCTTGTGGACCAGCCGGTTGTAGTGCGGCTTGAGCCGATCTTTCACACCGCTTCCCGAAGGGTAGCGGAAGAGGGTCTCCGACAGGAGCTTGTGAAATTCCAGGTCGGGGTAATCCTTCTTTGGATAGAGCCTCGCGGCGACCTCGGGCTGGCTGTCGAAGACGAAAAAGCGCAAGCCGTCGCCGGCGACAGTCCTCAGAATGTGGCGAATGGCCAGCAGGATCGCTGCGTCTCCCGTGTTCAGGCAGACCGTGTTCTCGACGATGATCTTCATCGCATCTCCTCATCTTGGGCAGGTTTCCGAAAAAGGCGGCCCCCTTGTCGCCCAAATGCCGGTATGTCGATTCGCTGTGCCTGTGCGCTCGCCGCCACCCTTCCGACGACCGACCGGTCGCCAACCGTTGCCGAGGATAACTTAAGCTCAGGGTTTTTGCAGTGCAACAAAAAGCGCAATGCGCTTCGCTACGCCGCACCAAAATTGTTGCGATGCAGCAAAAGCTGTACTAGCATCCCCGATGGGTGGGCCGAACATCGGTCGAGTTTCATGCTGCATGTCTTGTACCTTGTGCATGACGTATCCGACCCGGCAGTGCGCCGCAGGGTCCAAATGCTCAAGGCAGGAGGCGCCGGGGTCACCCTGGCGGGCTTCCGTCGCACCGCCAGTCCGGTCGCCGAGATCGAGGGTAGCAGGCCTGTCGACCTCGGCGCGACACGCGACGGCCGATTCGCGCAGCGCCTCGGGGCGGTCGCCAAGGCAGCCATGTCGATCGGTGCGAAACTGGGCGTCATGCCCAGGCCCGATCTCATCATCGCGCGCAATCTCGAAATGCTGGCGCTTGCCCGCCGCGCCAATGCCGCTCTCGGGGCGAACGTGCCTATCGTCTATGAATGCCTCGATATCCATCGCCTGGTGCTGCGCGACGATCTTGTCGGCAGGACATTGCGCGGCGCCGAGCGTCATCTCGCCCGCGACGTGAAGCTTCTGGTGACCAGTTCGCCGGCCTTCATCGCCAATTATTTCGAGCTCTTCGGGCAGATCGGCGCGCCTGTCGAGCTGATCGAGAACAAATATTTCGAGGCGGCATCCGTTGTCGCCGCGCATTCTTTCGAGGACGACGGCCCGGCGACGCCGCCCTGGCGGATCGGCTGGTTCGGTGCGCTGCGCTGCCGCCGCTCGCTGGAGCTGGTGGCCGACTTCACCCGCCGGCAGGCGGGGCGTTTCGAGGTCGTGCTCAGAGGCCGCCCGGCGCTGTCCGAATTTCCGGATTTTCAAGGTTTCGTCGAGGCCGAGCCGTGGCTTTCGTTCGAGGGGCCTTACCGCAATCCGGAGGACATGGCGGCCATCTACGGGCAAGTGCATTTCTCTTGGGCGATCGATTTCTTCGAAGCCGGCCAGAATTCCGAATGGCTGCTTCCCAACCGCCTCTACGAGGGCTGCCGCTTCGGCGCCGTGCCGATCTCGATGGCCGGCACCGAAACCGGCCGGTTCCTCAAAGGGCAGGACATCGGCGTGCTTCTGTCCGAGGCGACGCCCGAAGGTCTTGAGGCGATGCTCGGCCGAATGGATCAGGACAGATACCGCGCCCTGAAGTCGCGGGTGTTGGCGCGCAATCCTCGGACCTGGAGCTACGACCGCAGCGACTGCGCGGCCTTCGTCGAAAAGCTGCGCGGCCTCACCGCCATGCCTTCGGCTTTTGCGGCGGCGGCATGATGGCAAAGGACGCGCAAAGACCGATGACGCAGGCAAATCCATCGATCCTGATTGTCATTCCCTGCCTCAACGAGGCGGCCCATATCGGCGGCCTGCTCGATCGGTTGCGGCCCGCGGCGGCACGGCTCGGCGGGCGCATCGTCGTCGCGGACGGCGGCAGCAGCGACGGCACGCAGGCCATCGTCGAAAAGATCGTGGCGAAGGATCCTCGGGTCATCCTGCTCGCCAATCCGAAGCGCCTGCAAAGCGCTGCCATCAATCTGGCGGTGGCGACCCTCGACGAAGGCGCCGACTATCTCATCCGCATCGACGCGCATGGCGGTTATCCGGACGATTACTGCGACCGGCTGGTCGAGGAAGCCATTGCCACCGGCGCCGATTCGGTCGTCGTTTCGATGCTGACCGCCGGCACCGGGGCCGTGCAGAAGGCCGTCGCGGCGGCGCAGAATTCCAAGCTTGGCACCGGCGGCTCGAAGCACCGGCACGTGTCCGAGGGCGAATGGGTCGACCACGGACACCACGCGCTGATGCGCATCGCCGCTTTCAGCCATGCCGGCGGCTATGACGAGAGCTTCAGCCACAACGAGGACGCCGAGCTCGACTACCGTCTGCGCCAGGCCGGTTACCGCATCTGGATGAGCGGCAGGACGCACATGATCTACTATCCGCGCTCGTCGCTGAAGAGCCTCTATTTCCAGTATCTTGGCTATGGCCGCGGCCGCGCCAGGAATGTGCTCAAGCACCGCATGGTGCCGAAGGTCCGGCAGATGGTCCCGCTGCTGGTGGCGCCCGTGGTGCTGTTGGCCCTGTTCTCCTTCGTCCACTGGCTGGCGGCGGTGCCGTTCCTTTTGTGGGCGGCGGTGTGCCTCGGCTACGGCTTGGCGACGGCGGTGCGCCAGCGCAACGCCAGCATCGCTCTGGCCGGAGTTTCAGCCATGGTCATGCATTTCGGCTGGTCCGTCGGTTTCTGGCAGCAGCTTTTGACGCCGCGCTTGCAGCGCAAGGAGTCGTGATGGCCGGCCGCTCGATCGACATCTGCATCTGCACTTTCCGCCGGCCTGAACTGGCCGACACGCTGCGCTCCGTCGCCGCCCTGGAGAAGCCTGAAGGTTTGGAGATCGGCATCGTCGTTGCTGACAATGACGATGAACCAGGCGCACAAAAGCTCGTGAAGACGCTGGCCGAGGAATTGAAGCTGCCGGTCCGCTATCGCCACGCGCCGGCGCGCAACATCTCGATTGCCCGCAACGCCTGCCTCGACGCCAGCGTGTCGGACTTCGTCGCCTTCATCGACGATGACGAGACGGCGTCGCCCGGCTGGCTGGTCGAGTTGATGGCGACGGCCGATGCCACCGGCGCCGCGGCGGTGCTTGGGCCGGTGCGGGCCCATTATCGCCAGGACGCGCCGGACTGGATGCAGAAGGGTGACTTCCATTCCACCTTGCCGGTCTGGGTGCGCGGCGAGATCCGCACCGGCTACACCTGCAACGTCCTGCTCAGAACGACCGACGCGAGCTTGCGCGGCCGGCGCTTCAGCCTGGCGCGCGGCCAGACCGGCGGCGAGGATACCGAGTTCTTCGATGCCATGGTCAAGGCCGGCGGCCGCATCGCCTTTGCGCCGCAAGCCTTCGTCGACGAGGTCGTGCCGCGCGCCAGGGCCGCGTTCGATTGGCTGCGCCGTCGCCGCTTCCGCTTCGGCCAGACGCATGGCCATTTGATCGGCCACGGCGCCGGCGGCATCCGCCGCGCCGGCCAGGTCGGGCTGGCTTCGGCCAAGGCCGCTTACTGCTTCGGCATGGCTGTTTTGACCGCGATCAGCCCGGTGCGACGGAACCGCAGCGTGCTGCGCGGCATTATGCACGTTGGTGTCGTCTCCGGTTTGGTCGGCGTCCGTGAAATCCGCCAGTACGGCCTCACTTCGCCAGAACAAGGGAACAAGCGTGCAGCCTGACGTCAGCTTCGTCATCGCCGCCTACAATGCGGAGGCCACTCTCGACCGCGCCATCGCCGGCGCGATCGCGCAACTGGGCGTGACCGTCGAGGTCATCGTCGTCGACGACCAGTCGCGCGACGGCACGCTGGATGTGGCGCGCGCCTATCCTGAAGACATCGTCAAGGTGGTGGCGTTGCCGCAGAATCGCGGACCAGGCGGCGCCAGGAATGCCGGCCTCGATTTCGCGCGCGGCCGCTGGGTGGCGGTGCTGGATTCCGATGACGCCGTTCTTCCTGGCCGCATGGCGGCGATGATCGCGCGGGCGGAAGCGGCCGGCGCCCAAATCGCCGTCGACAATGTCCAGGTCGTGCGCGAGGACGGCACGCCCGACGACACCATGTTCCCGGGAGGCTATCTCGAGGGCTTAAGCGAGATCTCGCTGGCCGATTATATCGAGGGCAATCTGGTTTTCGAATCGCGCTTCAATCTCGGCTATCTCAAGCCGGTCTTCCAGCGCCGCTTCCTCGACGACAACAAGCTGCGCTACGACGAGAAGCTGCGCATCGGCGAGGACTACATTCTGCTTGCAAGCGCGCTGGCCAGCGGTGGCCGTTGCGCTGTCGAGCCGACCGTCGGTTATGTCTACCATATCCGCACCGGCTCGATCTCACGGGTGCTCGAATTGCACCACGTCGAGGCAATGACGCGCGCCGACGCCGCCTTCGCTGCGGCATATCCCATGGACAGCACCGCGAAGGCCGCCTTCGCCCGGCGCGGCCGCAGCCTGCGCAAGGCGGCGTCGTTCCTGTCCCTGGTCCAGCACATCAAGGCGCGCGCGCCGCTCAAGGCAATCGGGGCGGCGCTCAGGGATCCGGCCGCGATCGGGCATTTGTCGATGCCGATCGCGGTCCGGCTCAGAAGGGTTGCGGCGCAGGTTCGCCGTGGGGGCGGGGAGATGAAGCATGCGAGCGATTTGATAGCCGGCGATAGGTAGAAATCTTTTTCTCTCAGAAGGAAGACCAGATGCAGAAAGTCAGGAAGGCAGTCATCCCAGTGGCGGGGCTCGGAACGCGGTTCCTGCCGGCAACCAAGTCCATGCCGAAGGAAATGCTTCCCGTCGTCGACAAGCCCGTCGTGCAATATGCCGTCGACGAGGCGTTCGAGGCCGGCATCGAGCACATCGTCTTCGTCACCGGCCGCAACAAGGCGGTTATCGAGGACTATTTCGACCTGCATCCTGAACTGATCGGCACGCTGGAACAGACCGGCAAGAAGGCGCAGCTCGAATCGCTCGAGAGCCTGCTGCCGGTGGCCGGCGCCACCTCCTTCATCCGCCAGCAGTCGCCGCAGGGCCTCGGTCACGCCGTCTGGTGCGCTCGCGACGTGATCGGCAACGAGCCCTTCGCGCTGCTGCTTCCCGACATGGTGTCCTTCGGCGCGCGCGGCTGCCTTGCCGAGACCGTCGATCTCTATCAGCGGACCGGCGGCAACGTCATCGCCGTCGAGCGCTGCGATCCCGCCGAAACCAGCAAATACGGCATTGTCGGCCGCGGCGACGAGGTCGGCTCCGGCTTCCAGGTCACTGAGATGGTCGAGAAGCCGGCGCCCGCCAAGGCGCCGTCGAATTTCTACATCAATGGCCGCTACGTGCTGCAGCCGGAAATCTTCGCGCTGCTCGGCAATCAGCAGCGCGGCGCCGGCAACGAGATCCAGCTCACCGACGCCATGGTGCGCCTCGCCCAGAGCCAGCCCTTCTATGCGCAGCCTTTCGATGGCCGCATGTTCGACTGCGGCTCCAAGGAAGGCTTCATCGAAGCCACCATCGCCTTCGCCCTGGCTCGCGACGACATGAAAGGCCCTGTCTTCGAAATGCTGCAGCAATTCGTCCGGTCGCATGAGCGCCGGGAAGTAGCCGCATAATGCCCATCTTTCGGGTGCATATGCGGTTTCGCGATGGCGCGACAGCCACTCAGGCGCCCGGGCCTTCAGGCCCGGCGCATCCTGGCAGCAACGTTGCGCGGTCTTTTCTGGTCACGACGCGGATCTACCAAGGCCGATAGCGCCTGCAACCTGGAATTGGACCGAACATGAATTATGCCAACTTCCCTCTCGACAAGAGGACGCCCTTGCCCAGTGCCGATCAGGAAAAGGGTGAAGACTTCATCGATGTCGAGCGTCTGCTTGGCATGGCCGCCCGTCAGGCCAAGGTGGTGGCGATCTGCGCCGCCATCGGCCTGTTCTTGGGCGTGGTCTATCTGCAGACCACGCCCAAGCAGTATACGTCCGTGGCGAGCGTCCTGATCGACGAGGGCATGAACAAGGTCATGGACGACATCTCGGCCGCCAGCGCCACGCGGCAGACCGACGCGACGATCCTCAGCCAGATCGAGATCCTCAATTCGGCGCGGCTGGCATCGGAGGTGGTCGACAAGTTGAAGCTCGACCAGAACCACGACTTCATGAGCCCGCCTCAATCGGCTCTGGCCAAGGGCATTGGGTTCCTGCGCGGCATCGTCGCCTATTTCCGCGGCAATGCCACCGATCAACTCCCTGGCATCCAGAATGTCGATGCCGCCACGCGCGAAGCCATGATCAAGACCGCGACTCACGACTACGCGGTTCTTATGCTGCAGACAGGATTATCGGCCGATCGCGTCAGCCGCTCCAATGTCATCAGCATCAGCTACCAGGCGACAAATCCTGCACTCGCCACGGCCATCACCAAGGCCTATGCGGACGCCTATCTCGCCGACCAGCTCAACGCCAGCTTCGACGCCACCGAGCGCGCGGCCGTGTGGCTGCAGGGCCGGCTGACCGAGTTGCGCGAAAGCTCGCAGGCCGCTTCGCTGGCGGTCGAGAAGTTCAGGGCCGAGCACGGCCTTTCCGCCAACAGCGACGGCCAGTTGCTAAGCGACAAGCAACTCGCCGACCTTAACGCCCAGCTCATCGTCGCGCAGGCCGATACGGCTCGCACCAGCGCCCGCTACCAGCAGTACAAGGCGATCGTCGACAGCGGCTCGGAAAGCGCCTTCAACGATTCGGCCATAGCGGCTGACCAGCCGAGCAGCTCGGTCATCATCGGGCTCAAGACCCGCTATCTGGCCATTGCCAAGCGCCTGCAGGACGTTGAGACCAATTTCGGCAAGGATCACCCGCAGGCGGTCGCGCTGGCCAAGGAAAAGGCCGATGTCTCGGCGCAGATCTTCGGGCAGCTGAAGCAGATCACCGAAAGCTACCGCAACGACTTCGAAGTGGCGCAGGCGCGCGAGACCGCGCTTCGCGACAAGATTTCCACAGCC
>NZ_RZRY01000311.1:0-7178 GCF_003998035.1 Mesorhizobium sp. M2A.F.Ca.ET.039.01.1.1
GGCCGACGCCTATGTCATCGCCTGCTTCGACGATACCGGCCTCGATGCCGCGCGTTGCGCCACCGAGGCTCCCGTCATCGGTATCGGCGAGGCGGCGTTTCATATGGCGAGCCTTGTCGCGGGCAAGTTCAGCGTCGTCACCACGCTTGCCCGCTCGGTGCCGGCGATCGAGCACAATCTGGCCAAATACGGCCTCGCCTCGCGCTGCGCCAAGGTGCGCTCATCGGATGTCGCCGTGCTTGAGCTCGAACGTCCGGGTTCGAATGCAAGACATCGGATATCGCAGGAGATTGCGCGCGCCATTCGCGAGGACCATGCCGAGGCGATCGTGCTCGGCTGCGCCGGCATGGCCGACCTGGCGCGCAGCCTGTCCGAGGAGCATGGCGTTCCGGTGCTGGACGGCGTGGTCTGCGCCGTCACGCTGGCCGAGAGCCTGTTCAAGGTCGGCTTGAAGACATCGAAGATCGGCGGCTATGCGGCGCCGCGCGGCAAGCAGTTTGCCGGTATATTCGCCTCGCTGTCGCCGGCCGACTGAGACAGGTCGTGTAAGGCTGGTTGCCCGGGATTGACCACCGCGCAAGCCATATTAGATTGAACCGACCTCTACCAATGGAGGCAAATCAGGCGTGCTACGCCTGCGCGTTGAAGAGCATGTTGACGGTACTCAGGGAAGATGATCGAGAAGACAAGCCGGCGGCACGCTGGTCGCCGATCTATTATGGGCTGAGGGACGCCATCGTCAGCCATCGCCTCGCGCCGGGCACGAAGCTGCCGGAAGACGAGCTTGCCTCGATTTATTCGGTGAGCCGCACCGTCGTTCGCGCCGCTCTGCAGGCGTTGGCGCACGACCGCTTGGCACGGCTGGAGCCCAATCGCGGCGCCTTTGTCGCGCAGCCGTCGAAGATGGAGGCGCGCGAGGTGTTCGAGGCTCGGGCGCTGATCGAGCCCAAGGTGGCGGCGCTTGCCGCCAGGGCGGCGGTGCCGTCGGACATCGTGCAATTGCGCCTCCATCTCGAAAAGGAGCATGAGGCGCTGCATGACGGCCGCGACAGCGACGCCATCATGCTGTCGGCGCGCTTCCATGTCGGCATCGCCGAGATCGCGGCGCATTCGGTCTTCACCAACTTCGTGCGCGATCTCGTCTCGCACTCCTCGCTGATCATCGCTCTTTACTGGAAGCGCCGTGACGCAACCTGCGAGAAGCACGCCCATCACGCCCTGGTCGACGCGATCGAAGTCGGCAACAGCGCCGACGCGGCCGCCTTGATGAACAGCCACTTGGTCGACCTGCTGTCGGGACTCGATCTCACGGACAAGGTTGAAAAATCCGACAGTTTGGCGGATCTGTTGCGCGCCTAACCCAACTGGGGACGTTGAGGCGGTTCAGCTTTGTTTCCGAACCGCCCCGGGGAGCCATCTATGCCGTGGCGGCTTGCGAATAGTCCATCTGCTTAAGGTCGGCGATGAGCCCGGGTCCGGTCGGCTGCCAGCCGAGATGCGCGCGCGTCCATTCGCTCGACGCCGGCAGGTCGAGGCCGGCGAACATGGCGAGCCACCCGAAATGGTCCGCTGCCTCGTCCTGCGACAGCGAGACCACCGGCACGTTGAGGCCGGCGCCGATCACTTCCGCGATCTCGCGCATCGGGATGCCTTCCTCGGCAACGGCGTTGTAGCGCACGCCGGCTTCCTGCTTGTCGAGCGCCAGGCGGTAGAGCTTGGCGACATCGAGCACATGCGCCGCCGACCACCGGTTGCGGCCTTCGCCGAGATAGGCCGACACGCCCTTGGCGCGCGTCTGGGCGATCAGTGGCGTGATCAGGCCCTGCTTCACCGTGTCATGCACCTGCGGCAAGCGCACCACCGACACCTTGACGCCCTTCTCGGCCATCGCCGCGCCGGTAAGCTCCGACAGGATGCGCGGATTGGGATGGTCGGTGTTGAAGACGTCTTCTCTCGCCGGCTGTCCGTGTTCGGCGGAGCCCATGCCGACACCCGACGTGATGATGAGCAGCCGGTCCGAGCCGGCCAGCGCGCCGCCCAGCGCTACGATGACCCGCTTGTCCTTCTCGCAATTGGCGACGAAATTCGAGAAATTGTGGTCGAAGGCGGTGTGGATCACCGCATCCGATTTCACCGCGCCGTCGCGCAGGCTGTCGAGGTCTTCGAGGTCGCCGCGATGGGGCTCGGCGCCGGCGGCGATAAGCGACCGCGCGCCGGCCTCGGAGCGGGTCAGGCCAAGCACCTGATGGCCGGCGGCGAGAAGCTCAGGCACGATTCTGGAACCGATGAAACCGGTCGCGCCGGTAAGGAATACACGCATGGGAGTCTCCTGTGGTTGTTCGGAGGCCTTATTTGCGCTATAACTCATTCTGTTAAAGTAGTGACTTTATCATGGTATAATAGCCAACAGGATGGCAATGTCCCTAGCGACCGCCAACAAGGAGACGACCAACAAGCTGGGCGCCTTTCTTCGTGATCGCCGCATGCGTCTCGATCCGGCGGCCTTCGGCTTCGCCACGGGTCGCCGGCGCACACCGGGGCTGCGGCGCGAAGAGGTGGCGCAGCGCGCCAATATCTCCCCCACTTGGTACACCTGGCTGGAGCAGGGGAGGGGCGGCGCGCCGTCCGCCGATGTGCTGAACCGCATCGCCACCGGGCTGATGCTGACCGAGCCCGAGCGCGAGCATCTGTTCATGCTGGGTCTCGGGCGGCCGCCGGAAGTTCGTTACAAAAACGTCGACAGCGTCACGCCGCGCCTGCAGCGCGTCCTCGATGCCTTGGACCCCAGCGCGGCAATCATCAAGACCGCGACATGGGATGTGGTGGCCTGGAACCGGGCCGCGGCAGCGATGCTCACCGACTATTCCAAGCTGCCGCGCGAGCAGCGCAACATCCTGCGCCTGATGTTCGGCAATCCGCGCGTGCGCGACGCGCAGGACGACTGGCGGAGCGTCGCGCGTTTCGTGGTCGCGTCCTTCAGGGCGGATGCCACCAGGGCCGGCGCAGGAGCGGAAATCACCCAGCTCGTCGAAGAGCTTTGCCGGATCAGTCCGGAATTCGAGGCGCTATGGCGCGACAATGACGTCGTCCCCCCGCATGGCGAAGGCCTGAAGCGTCTGCGGCATCCCGAGATCGGACTGATCGAACTGGAGTTCTCGGTGTTCGCGGTTGACGGCCGGCCGGAGCTCGGCATGATCGTCTACAACCCCGCGACGCAGGCGGATGCGGAACGCATTCAATCGCTGATCTCATCGCGCGCCGCAAAGTGATGGTCACCATGTCCGGAACTGCGCCAAAGTGCGGCGGCGAAGCGGAAACAGGGGCACAAAGGCAATCCGGTTAGGGTAATATCCGCCGTCCGACTCCTTCGTGGAAGATGTTTATGACCTTGAATGAGCCCAGTTGGTCGCCCTCCGCGCGCCTTAGCGCCTGCGGCGGTTGGCCAAAGCTCCTCATGAAAGCGCGACGCATGCGGCCGAGATCGCCGAAGCCGGTTTCCCCGGCGATGCGGTCGAGTGGCGCGTCCACAGCCTGCGCGCCGCTTCCAACCATGCATGCAGCTCAAATATCTCGGACACAGCCGGCTCAGTAAACCGTCGGATTTGAAGCGTCAGCTTTGCCGCTGCCTGCCCGATCGCTTCGCGGAAGCCTCGGCGCCGCCCGGCTGCCTGATGTGGTCGATGAAAGCGCGCAACTTCGGCAGCACCTGGTGCCGTTCCGGATAATAGAGAAAAACGCCCGGCGTGGTCACCGCGAAGCGGCCGAGCAGCGCCTGCAGGCGCCCATCGGCGATCGGCGCCTCGGCGATCGGACCAGGCACCTGCGCCAGTCCGATGCCCTGGATCGCCGCGCCGAGCAGCGAAGGATAGTCGTGCGCGATCAGCGGTCCGGAGACGATCGCCTCTATCGTCTTGTTGCCGTCGACAAAGGACCACGGCGCGACCGAACCGTTGGAGCGGCGTAGGCGCAGGCAGGCATGGTCACGCAAATCCTCGATGCGCTCCGGCGCCGCGCGCCGGCGCAGATAGTCGGGACTGCCGACCACTACCATCGGGAAGGACGGCGTCAGCCGCACCGCGACCATGTCGGGCGCGATCAGATCGCCCATGCGAATGCCGGCATCGAATCCTTCGGCGGCGAGATCGGCCAACTCGCCGCTGGCGACGATCTCCAGCTCGATCTCTGGATAGGCCTGGCAGAAGGAGGCGATCATCGGCTCCAGCAACACCGGCACCACGGCCGGCGGCACCGAAAGGCGCAACAGCCCGGCCGGCCGCTCGCCCATCCCGCGCGCGATCTCGCTCGCGGCGATCAATTCCTCGAAGGCCGGCCGGGCGCGGGCGAAAAAGCGCTCGCCGGCTTCGGTGAGACCCACGCTACGCGTCGTGCGGATGAAGAGCGCGGCGCCGATGCGCGCCTCCAGCGTGCGTATCGCCTGGCTGATCGCTGACGGGGTGACGGCAAGCTCGGCCGCCGCCTTGCGGAAATTGCGGTGTTTCGCGACACTCAAGAAGGCCTCGACGCCGTCGAGGGCGCCATGCCTGACTGTGAAGTTCTGCTTCATGACCCATCGACATTATCGCGGATAGTGGTTCGCAGAAAGCGGTTGTATTTCTTCCATGAGCTTGGAAGCCTGAAGGGAATTGGCAATGACCGACGAACTCGATCGCGTGCGCGATCACTATCGCGCGACCGGCCTGACCGATCGATTGAAGACGGCGCTGGCGGTCTTTGGGCCTGAGGAAGAGCGGCTGAAGCCCGAGCAACTGGCGGCGCTAGACCAGTTCCACACCCGCGGGCTGGCCGCGACCGCCGAGCTCGCCGAACTTGCCGCCATCACCACCGGCATGTCGGTGCTCGACGTCGGATCGGGCGTCGGCGGGCCAGCTCGCTTCCTGGAGGCGACCTATGGCTGCAAGGTGACCGGCGTCGATCTCAGCGAGCCCTTCGTCGAAGCCGCGCGCTATCTGACCGCGCGGACCGGGCAGGACGGCAGCGTGTCGTTCGAGACCGGCAGTGCGTTGGCGCTGCCCTTCGAGGACGGCCGCTTCGACGCCGTGCTTCTGCAGCATGTGGCGATGAACATCGCCGATCGGCCGCTGCTCTACCGCGAGATCAAGCGCGTGCTGAAACCCGGCGGAAAATTCGCCACCTTCGACGTCGTGCTGAATGGCGGCGATCCTCTTTATCCGGTGCCGTGGGCGAAGACGCCGGGCGAAAGCTTCCTGCTGACCGCAGAAGCGACTTGCGAGGTGGTTGAAGCCGCCGGCTTCGGCACGCTGGTCCGCCGCGACGACACGGCCATAGCCAAGGCCTGGTTCGCCGAACTCCGCGCCTCCGGTCCGCCGTCGCTCAATCTCGGCGTCGTCATGGGGCAGGGTTTCGCCGAACTCACCACCAATCTCGGGCGCAATCTCATGGAAGGGCGGCTGGGCATTCTGACAGCAGTGTTCGAAGCCGTTCCCCCCAAGGCTTTATAGGAGGTGCGGATGTCACCGGCGATGATCCTGAACATCCAACTTGGGCTCGGCTACGTGCCATGGCTTCTTTGCTTCACCGCCTATATCTGGCCGAGGCTGAGATCGATGGAGCCGGTAGAAGCGCAGCGCGCGATCGCCACGCTGCACAGCTTTCGCTTCTTCGGGCTCGTCTTCCTGATCCCGGGCGTTGTCGGCCCCGACCTTGCTCCTGGCTTCGCAAGCTTCGCCGCCTATGGCGACTTCGCCACCGGCCTGCTCGCCATGCTGGCGTTGCTCGCGGCGAAGCGGCCCGCGATCTTCTGGCTGCTCGTCGTCGCCTTCAATGTCGTGGGCGTGATCGACCTTGTCGGCGATTACTATCATGGCGTCATGCTCGACCTTCCTGGCCATGCCGGCCAGTTGGGCGCGACCTACGCGATCCCGGTCATCTACGTGCCGCTGCTGATGATCACGCATGTCGCGGCCTTCTATCTGCTGGCGCGTTCGAGGCGCCATCAGCCGGCAACGGCCTAATACATGGGATTTGCCATATGCTTGGGCGCAGGCCATTCGCCCGTGATTTCGGGCTGCACCGGGCGCTCGAGATAGGTCGACAGCACGACGTAGCTGCGCGTCGAGGTGACGCCGGGCGTGTCGTAGAGACGGGCGAGCAGGCCTTCGAGCGCCCGCGTGTCCTCTGTGCGCACCTTGAGCAGCATGCAGGTGTCGCCGGCGACCGTGTGGATCTCCTCGACCTCCGGATATTTGGAGACCGCCATCAGCTCCGGCGTCTTGCCCCAGCCCCTTGTGTCGATATGCACGAAGGCGAGCAGCGGCTTCTTCACCGCCCTTGGATCGATGATCGCCGAGGTGGCGCGGATGGCGCCGCTGCGCTTCAGCCGCTTGACCCGCTCATGCGCCGCCGGCGGCGACAGGCCGACTCGCTCGCCCAGATCGGCGTAGCTGATGGTCGCGTCCTCGACGAGAACGCCTAATATCTTTCGGTCGATCGGGTCGATCTCGCGGGCCGGTTGCTTGTTCCGCTGAATGTCATCTGTTTCTGCGTCCATATGGAAATTCTCCTTTGATGCGGAATTTAATTCGGTCATTATGATGATATGTCGAACAGCAATCAATCAACTTTTATAACCTTGGCGCCGCGCGCGCCGATTCCGGCCGCCGCCTATCTGCTGACCGGCTGCATCGCCGTCATCGGTTCTAATTCGCTGGTTCTGGGACCGATCGCGCCTGCCGTCGCGGCGTCGTTCGGCGCCAGCGTGCCGGCGGTGATGACGGCTGCCGCCGCCTTCGGCCTCGGCACATCGGCCAGCGCGCTCTTCCTTGCCCGCTATATCGACCGCATCGGCGCGCGCCGCATGTTGCAGGGCGCGTTGCTGCTTCTGGCCATCGCGCTGGTCGCCAGCGCGTTGGCGCCGACGGTGACGACGTTGGTGGCGGCCCAGCTCGTCGCCGGCATTGCCGCCGGCATCGCCATGCCGGCGATCTACGCCAGTTCGGCCGCGATCGCGCCGCCCGGCCGCGAGAGCGGCACCATCGGTGTCGTGCTGACCGGCTGGACGCTCTCGATGGTCGCCGGCGTCTCGCTGTCCGCGGTGCTCGCCGATCTCATCCATTGGCGGGCCGTCTTCGCGGCGGTGGCGTTGCTGGCGGCAGCAGCTGTTGCCGGCCTGGCGATGAGCTCTCTGCACGACACTAGGA
>NZ_RZRY01000312.1:0-7168 GCF_003998035.1 Mesorhizobium sp. M2A.F.Ca.ET.039.01.1.1
CCAGGAAAGCCGTGGACAAGATCGATCGGCTCGTCCAGGACGCGGTCGCGCGTGGCGCCAAGGTTCTGTGCGGCGGCGCGGTCGCCGAGGGCCGAGGATTTTTCTATCCGCCCACGGTGCTGAGCGACGTGCCGGCCGACGCCGCCATGGCTCATGAGGAGATATTCGGTCCCGTGGCGCCAATCAGCCGCTTCGAGGACGAGGCGGAGGTCATCGCAAGGGCGAACGATACCGAATACGGCCTTGCCGCCTATATCTACACGCGCGATCTTGCGAAAGGCATGCGCATGGCGTCGAAGATCGAGTCCGGCATGATCGCGCTCAATCGTGGCCTGATGTCGGACCCTGCCGCGCCCTTCGGCGGCGTCAAGCAGAGCGGGCTTGGGCGCGAGGGCGGCCAGAAGCACGGCATTGCCGAGTTCATGGAGGCGAAATACATCGCCGTGACGATCTGATGAGACAGATGGCGAAAGATCCATTCCGTATTCGCGACCATGTCCCCGAGTTCGACGACATCGTCGCCGAGATCGTCCGGCGCAGCGCCGAGACCAGGGCCAAGGTACCGATGGCCGCCGACGTGCCTTACGGACCGGACGGCACGGAGACCGTCGACCTGTTCTTCCCGCAGGGCAAACGCGATCACCTGCCGGTGCACATGTTCATTCACGGCGGCTACTGGCGCATGTTCTCCAAGCGCGACTATTCCTACGTAGCGGACACCGTCGCCAACGCCGGAGCGATTGCCGTCGTCGTGGATTACGCACTGATGCCGAGCGTGAGAATGGCGACGATCGTCGATCAAATACGCCGCGCGAGGCAATGGATAGACGACCATATCGCGAGCTATGGCGGCGATCCCGACCACCTGACGGTAAGCGGCCATTCCGCGGGGGCGCATCTCGCGACAATGCTCTTTGACGACAACACCCGGCCTTCAGGCATCAAAGGCGCGCTCCTGCTCGGCGGTGTCTACGATCTAAGACCGTTGCAGGAGTCGTTTCTCGCGGCCGAAATCGCGATCACCGACGACGAGGTTGAGCGGTTCTCGCCGATAAATCATCGCTTCGATCCGGACGTGGCGGTTGAGATATCCGTCGGCGCCGAGGAAACGCCGCCCTTCCACAGCCAGGCCGCCACGCTTGCGGAGCGTTTCGAAGGGCAAGGGCTTGCCGTCTCGCGCACAAGCCTTGCAGGGGCCAACCACATGAGCAGCGTCCGCGACCTTGGCTTGGCCGGAACCGGGGCCGCATCATCCCTGGCTCGCCTGCTGGGCGCATGAAGGCCATATCGCCGCCAGCGGTAAGAGAGCTTCACGAACGTGATCCGTCCACGTTATGACGCGTCCTGTTCGAGAACTTCCATGGGCGGCGACGTGTAAATCCGGATCGAAAGGTGCGCGATCGCAGTAGACCACTATGATGGAGGAGGATGCAGCGACCAAAGCGCGCTCTTCGCGCGTTCGTCCCTACCATCCGTTTGCACCAAAATGGGGAGCACAATTTGTGGGGAAAATCGCAAGCAGATGCGAGCTTACGATCGAACTTTCCAATTTAAATCGAAAAATCAGTTACTTACGCTAGAAGGCGATGGTACCGTTGGCTGGGCTCGAACCAGCGACCCCCAGATCCACAATCTGGTGCTCTAACCAACTGAGCTACAACGGCACATTCCAGGCGAGCGCTATCCAGGAATCCTGAGGATGCGCTCCATCGTTGGCGATGCGTCCAATACGGGCTATCGGATTCTAATTCAAGGCCCTTAATAAGGCAAAGGACGGGTTGTCCTCGTCGCACCTTTCATAAGGCAAAAGAAAAGGCCGGCGGGAGGAGGTGCCGGCCTTTTCCTGTTACGAGCCAGCGGGAGGAGGTGCTGGCTGGTCACCCCGGAAACAGAGGGAGGAGGTTCCGCTTCCGGGTATCTGGTTATTCAACTCTATCGCATAACTATTTGTCTGACGAAATGCGACGTTTTGATGCAGCGCACAGTTGTGCGCGAAAATTAGGCAGCCTTGACGTCCTTGATCGCCTTCTCGAAGGCGCTCTTGACCGGCTTGGAGACATCCTCGACCGCCTTGGTGGCGACGGCCTGGAACTCCTTGGCCTGCTCCACGGCCAATTCGGCGCGCTTGCGCAGGAAAGCGGTCTGCAGCTCGACGACTTCCGAAAGGGTCTTGGCGCCGACCAGGGCTTCAAGGTGCGAGAAGCCGGCTTCGGCATTGGCGCGCAGCGCGGCGATGGCCTTGAGCGAAACGTCACTGGAGACGGCCTTGGCGGTCTCGTAGGTCGACTCCAGAACCTTCTGGGTCTCCTCGGCACCGGTCTTCAGCTTGGCATAGGCCTCTTTCGACTGCTCGACGCCCTTCTCGGCGAAGGCGCGGATCTGGTCGGTGGCCTTGGAAGCGTCGAAGCTCGGGAATTCAACGTTTTCGATGGTCTCGGCAGCGGTCTTAGCGGTGGTCTTGGACATTTTCCAACCTTTTCGGGTAGCGGCTTTGACAGAAAGCCGTCTCGTTCATGTATGGTGGCAATATAGAGGCTTTTTTGTGCATTGCAACATCTTTGTTGCAGCGCACCATAAAATCTTCCCGTACGTCAACCGTAACGTCAGCCGCTGGGCCGTTAACCAAGAGCCCAGAGATTTCGACCTATGCAAGCCAGGGCTTGTGGACCTTCGGACCGCGGGCTTTTATTAACAAAGCGTTAACTGAAATGCCCGCTCCGGAGGGTTGCCCAGCGCATGCCGCCTGAAAACTACTCCTTCCTCGACGTCGCCGTGCTCGACGCGGTGCGTCAGCGCTTTGCCGCTGGCGACGCCCTGGCCATTTTGTCGGCCGACCTCGAGCAGGTGATCTGGGCGAACGGACCGGGGGCGTCGGTATTCGGCTATCCGGATATCGAGGCCATCATCGGCGCCTCGGCGCGGCTGCCGCTGATTGCCCGACGGCAGATCATGGCGACCAGCGGCTTTCCCGAGATTGGCAGCGACCGTGCCATCACGGTGAGGCTGGCCACCGGCATGGTGAGCCGGGCCGTGGGCTTCCTGGCCAGCGCCGTGACGATGCCGGACGGCGAGAAGGCAATCATGCTGGCGGTGCCGGCGGCGCAGACTAGCTCACGCAGCGCCGGCGAAGTCGCCGGCCGAGCCATCGGTGGTTTTACCGAGGCAGGGCATTTCATCGCCTTCGTCGACGCGCAAGGCGGCGTCGAGGCAGCCTCGGACGGCTTCGCGGCGCTCGGCATCGAGCCGCGGACGCTGGCTGCGCTGGTTGCGGATGTGGCAAGCAGCGGCGACCGTGTCGTCAAGCGCCTTGTGCCTGGCAGCGGCACTTCCTACCCGGCCGGTTTCGCGCGGCTCACCGACACACGGCATCTGCTGGTGGTGATCGATGAAGACCAGCTCGACGGCGACCAAGGGGAACAGCCGACCGCCGGCCAGGGCGATCGGCCCGATGGTGAGCAAGGCGCGACGCCAGGCACCGTTGCAGCCACGCTGTCGGGTGAAAGCCTGGCCGCCGAGCCCGAACCCCGGCCGGTCCAGGACAACAGCCCCGCACCGGTCGTGACAGCCGGCGGACAAGCCAAGCTGGTCCCGGAGCCTTCTGAAGGCGATGCACAGACTGACGCTGGAAGCCGGGTCGTGCCCAGCCAGCAGCCTGCCCGGACCGATCATCAGGCGGATGCCGCCGAGCCCAGCCAACAGGCCGCGGACGCCGGCGCCGGCCAGCATGACCATTGGTATTTCAACGCCGGCGACGATGACGCCGGGCAGGCTCAACCGGCGGCGCCGGCGAAGGATGAGCCGAAGGAGGCCGTCGCGGCCGAAGGCCTGCGGCCGGGTGTTGGCGAGACGGCCGCGCGCGAAACCGTCATGCCATCTCGGCCAGCCCTGCCCCGCGGCATCGACCGTTCGGCGCCACCCTTGCGCTTCGTCTGGCGCACCGACGCCGACGGCAAATTCAGCGCGTTGTCGCCCGAATTCGCAGACATCGTCGGCCAGCCCGCCGCCGATGTGATCGGCCGCCGCTTCAAGGACGTCGCCACCATCTTCGGTCTCGACACCTCGGGCGAGATCGCCGGTCTGCTCGAGCGGCGCGACACTTGGTCAGGCCGATCGGTGCTGTGGCCGGTGGCCGGAACCGATCTGAAGATACCGGTCGATCTGGCGGCGCTGCCCGTCTATGGCCGCAGCCGCGCCTTCGAGGGTTTTCGCGGCTTTGGCGTCGCACGCGCGGCCGACGCCGTGGTCGATCCCGAAGCGCTCGGCATGGCGCTGGTGCCTAATGCCGCGCCTGCCGGGAGCGAGCCGTCGGTCGAGCAGCCAGCCGCGGAGCAGGCGCAGCCGGAACAGCCAAAGCCCGCAGATCCGTTCCAGGGCGAAGTGCCGGCGCTGAGCATCGTGCCGAAGCCGGAGCGGCGCTTCGCCGACAAGGTGATAAGGCTGGCCGAGCACCGCCAGCCGGTCAACGACAAGCAGCCGGGGAGCGACACGCCCGCAAGTCAGAAGAGCCTGTCGATCCTTGAGCGCAGCGCCTTCCGCGAGATTGGCGAGCGGCTGCGCAAGGACAATTCCCTGCCCGCCGAGCCGGGCGCCGCCGAAGCCGGCAAGCAGACCGATGCGGTTGTTGCCGGCAAGGACGAGGCAACAGCGAAAGAGCCCGCCGTCGCAACGAAGGCCGAGGCCAACCAGCCAACGACGCTTGAAGAGGCGGCGCACGAGAACCCCGCGCTGGAGGCGACGCCGGCACCGGAAGCCTCGGAAACCTCCGACGCGAAGGCTGATGCGGAGACTGCTGAAGCACAGACCGAGGCGGAAGACCAGGAAGACCTGGCGAGGCTCGACGGTATCGATGACGCCGCCGCGACGAGCGACGCCGGCAAGACGGTGACGCCGGCCGCTTCCGGCTCGCTGCTCAGCTACGCAGGTGGTGAGAAGTCCAGGGAAGAAGCCGGCGTCGAACCTGCTTCCGAGGACAGCCGGGCAGCGGCCACCCGGCAGGCGGCCGAGCGTGCCGATTCTGAGGCGCGGCAGCCGGTCGAACGGCCAGTGACCGAGCTGGTCGCCGAAAAGCCGGCGCGCGATGCGACGGCGGATGATGACAGCATGACCGCCGACGATTTCCGCGATGCGCAAGACAGCGAGGATTGGGCCGGCTCCGACGCCGACGCGGCGACGGCCGCGGAAGAACCCGTAACGCCGGCGCGGCCACGCCTGGACGTGCCGCCACTCAAGCTCGCAGGCTTTGTGCCCTCCGCTTTTTCGACCGGAGAGGAAGCCAAGGCGCCCGATACGTCCATCCTCGCCAGGCTGCCGGTGCCGCTGCTGATCCATTCGGGTGACGAGCTCCATTACGCCAATGACGCCTTCCTCGAACTCACCGGCTACGATGCGCTGGACGACCTCGCGGATGCGGGGGGCCTGGGCGCGTTGTTTGCCGATCCCTATGCCGAGGATGCCGGCGCGGACGAAAGCGACCACTCGCTTAAGCTCAAGAGCCGCCAGGGCCTGGAATTTCCAATCGAAGCCCTGCTTCGCTCGGTGCCATGGCGGGGCGGCAAGGCGCTCATGCTGGTGGTGCGGCGTTCCGGCGAGGACGATGCCGCGCATTTCACCGCCGCCAATGACGAGCCGGCGCTGCAGCCGGATGTTCCGGAATTGAAATCGCGCATCGCCGAGATGCGCACCATCATCGACACCGCCACGGATGGCGTCGTACTGATCGGCCGCGACGGCAACATCCGCTCGATCAGCCGGCCGGCGGAAGCCCTTTTCGGCTTCGACAGCGACGAGGTCGCCGGCAAGCCCTTTGCCTCGCTGTTCGCTATCGAAAGCCAGCGCGCGGCGCGCGACTATCTCGCGGGCCTTTCGGAGCCGGGCGTGGCGAGCGTCTTGAATGACGGCCGCGAGGTCATCGGCCGCGAGGCGCAGGGACGTTTCATCCCGCTGTTCATGACCATCGGCAGGCTGCCGAACGACAGCGGCTTCTGCGCCGTGGTGCGCGACATCACGCAATGGAAGCGGGCCGAGGAAGACCTGACCCAGGCACGCGCGGTTGCCGAGCGCGCGTCCTCGCAGAAGACGGATTTCCTGGCCCGCATCAGCCATGAGATCCGCACGCCGCTCAACGCCATCATCGGCTTTTCCGAGCTGATGGTGGACGAGAAATTCGGCCCGATCGCCAATGACCGCTATCGCGACTATCTGCGCGACATCAACCGGTCAGGCAATCACGTGCTCGACCTCGTCAACGACCTGCTCGACATCTCGAAGATCGAGGCCGGGCAGCAGGAGATGGACTACGAGGCGGTGTCGCTCAACGACACGCTGGCCGAGACGGTGGCGATGATGCAGCCGCAAGCCAATCGAGAGCGCGTCATCATCCGCTCCAGCTTCGCCTCGCGGCTGCCGGAAGTGGTGGCGGATTTGCGAAGCGTGCGCCAGATCGCCCTCAACATCCTGTCCAACGCCATCCGCTACACCCAGGCCGGCGGCCAGGTGATCGTCTCGACCGCGTACGAAGCCTCAGGCGATGTCGTCATGCGCGTGCGCGATACCGGCATCGGCATGACCCCGGCCGAGATCGAGCAGGCGCTGAAGCCGTTCAAGCAGATCAATGCGCTGAAGCGCGGACGCGGCGACGGCACTGGCCTCGGCCTGCCCCTCACCAAGGCCATGGTGGAGGCGAACCGAGCCCGCTTCGCCATCACCTCGACGCCGGGCGAAGGAACGCTGGTCGAGGTCGTCTTCCCCTCGACCCGCGTGCTTGCCGAATAAGATCGTCCTCGGTTCCAGCCAAAGAAAAAGGCGTCCGGGAGGACGCCTTGAGAAATGGGATGCTGTCACAACGGGGGCTTGAGCTGAACCTCAGGGGACGAGGAACGGGATTTCTCCCTCAAGTTACACGCGACTATCGGGGTCGTCCCTTAACAAGTCCTTACCGGACCTCAGAAAAGTTTACGAATGTGTACCACCCGTGAAATCTAGGTAAATTCGCCGTACCGATTTCGTTAACCATGCCATCCGTCAACCCGCCAGCTGCGGCAGGTCGCGGAACAGCTCCAGCGCTTCCGGGTTTGCAAGCGCTTCCTTGTTCTTCACGGCACGGCCGTGAACCACGTCGCGCACCGCGAGTTCGGTGATCTTGCCGGACTTGGTGCGCGGGATGTCGGTG
>NZ_RZRY01000313.1:0-7168 GCF_003998035.1 Mesorhizobium sp. M2A.F.Ca.ET.039.01.1.1
CGCTTCGCCGAGGCTCTTGGTGAACTCGCCGACGGATTCTTCGACCACGTGCGACTGGTCGGCGACCATGCCAAGCTCGGCGCCAAGCGGCAGCTCGGCCTCCATCTCGTGCATCTTCTCCTTGACGTTTTCGCCCAGCGCCAGCGCGTCGCCGCCGGCCGTCATCGACACAGCGATACCGACGGCGGGCTTGCCGTTGAAGCGGAACATCGGCTGCGGCGGGTCGGAATAGGCGCGCTTGACCTCGGCGACGTCACCCAGCCGGAAGTAATGGCCGTTGGCGTAGAAGTTGATCGCCTTTAGGCTCTCTTCCGAGGTGAAGGCGCCGGATACGCGGATGGCAATGCGCTCTGGGCCGGCATCGACCGTGCCGCTCGGCGTCAGCGCGTTCTGCGCTTGCAGCGCCTGCGTCAGCGTGCCGACGTCGAGACCGAGCGCCGCCACCTTCTGCGTCGAGAATTCGAGATAGATCTTCTCATCCTGCTGGCCGATCAGGTCGACCTTGGCGACGTCCTTCACGGTGAGCAGCCCGGCACGCAGGCTGGTCGCCATGTCCTTCAGCTCGCGATGGCTGAGACTGTCGGAGGTGAGCGCGTAGATCAGCGAATAGGTGTCCCCGAACTCGTCGTTGAAGAACGGGCCCTGCACGCCGGATGGCAGCGTCGGCTTGATGTCGTTGAGCTTCTTGCGCACCTGGTACCAGAGCGGCTGCACCTGGTCGCCGGCGACGGTATCCTTCAGGTTGACGAAGACGACGGATTCGCCGGGCTTGGTGTAGCTCTTGACGTAGTCGAGATCGGGCAGCTCCTCGAGCTTCTTCTCGACGCGGTCGGTGATCTGCTCGACTGTGTCGCTGGTGCTGGCGCCCGGCCACATCGTCTTCACCACCATGGTCTTGATGGTGAAGGGCGGGTCCTCCTCGCGGCCGAGACCGCGATAGGCGTAGAGGCCGGCAAGGGCTGCCGCGATCATCAGGTAGACGATGAAGCTGCGGTGGCGCAGCGCCCATTCGGAAAGATTGAAGCTGCTCATGACAAAATCCCTCTCTCAGCGCGCGCGAAGGCGCGTTCCGCCGGCTTCTGCCGGCTGGCGAAAACAAGTGAAGACTGGGTTTCGGTCAGCGCCCGCTATTTGGCGGGCACTGTTCAGGCCAGGCTGTGCATGGTGCCCGGCACACGGTAGGGCGCACGCTCCGCTGTCCTCGGCTTGATGGCGAGACCGGTGAGATAGCGCTGGAAGCCGGCGGCCTCCTGCACCGGCGATGCAAGTGCAACATGCCCGTCCGGCCTCACCAGATAGGCGGCGTCGCGCTGCAGGCCGGCTTTCGCCGCTGCTTCAGACCAGGCGAAGGCGTGCACCGGAACGCCGGTCGATGCCAGCATGGCCCGGAACTCGGCATTGGCCTCGCCATAGACATGCACCTGCCAGTCGAGCGAGCGCAGCGGCTCGAAATTGTCGCTACCTGGCATCGGCACATAGGGCAGGCGGTCGCCGCCGCTGATCTTGCCAGCTGTGCCCGAACTGATCGGGCCGGCGCGGTACTGGATCGCCGCCTGCGAGATGACGCCGAAGAAGGCGCGCGAACCATATGACGTCTGCAGCGCGATGTTCAGGATCTTCGGCATCAGATAGCGCCGGAACAGGCCGACGAGCCGCGAGCGGCTGGTGGCGATGCGGAAGGCCTGGTCCGTGCTCTCGATCAGCCTGTGGGCGAAGGCGATACGCTCCGGCTCGTAGCTGTCGAGCAGGCGCCGATCGGCTCGGCCCTGCACCACGGCGGCGAGCTTCCAGGCAAGGTTCACCGCGTCACCCATGCCGGTGTTCATGCCCTGGCCGCCGGCCGGACTATGGATGTGGCCGGCATCGCCGCAGAGGAACACCCGGCCAACGCGAAAATTCTCGGCGACGCGGTGATGGACCCGGTAGGTCGAGAACCAGTTGACCTCGTCGACGGTCACGCCAGTGTCGCGCTCGACGTCGGCGCGGATCGCCTCGAAGCTGATCGTCTCGTCCGCCTCATGCGCCTTCGGCACGATACCGATCAGCCGGATCGAGCCCGACTGCCTCACCGGCATGACGATGGCGAAACCGTAAGTGCTGATGGTCGTGTCCATGCCATTGCGCGTGATGTCGCCCCGGCCTTTCACGTCGGCGACATAGAAGGACTGTTCATAGGCGCCGCCGGGGAAGCGAATATTGAGCCCATGCCGCACGGCGCTGTGGGCGCCGTCGCAACCGGCGAGGTAGTCGGCGACGACGGTCTCCGTCTGGCCTTCTTTGCTCAGCGTCGCGATGACCGCATGGCCCTTGTCCTGGAACGCGACCAGCTCGGTGCCGCGTTCGACCTCGACGCCGGCGCGCTCCAGATGCGTGATCAGCACGCGTTCGTGGATGTCCTGCGGCAGCGCGAAGGCGAAGGAATAAGGGCTGATGCCGCGGCCGAAATCGGCCAGCGGCAGCCTTGCAGCGACGCCGGCCGGCGTGTGCACAGTGAGCTGCTCGATCTTCAGGCCGGCTTCGAGCACGTCATCGACGATGCCGATCTGGCGGTGGAACTCCAGCGTGCGCGCCTGGACGGCGAGCGCCCGCGAGGTCTCCCCCGGAGTGGTGGCCTTGTCGAAGACGCGCACGGGAACGCCAAGCCTGGTGAGCCAGAGCGCCAGCGTGAGGCCGGTCGGGCCGGCGCCGGCGATAAGGACCTTCGTCTTGGACATGGTCATTTTCCTTCTCCCTCAACGATACGGACTTTTTCGTGTTCCCGCAGCCGGTTTACGCCGGCTGTGACGACCAGATCGCCCTTGGCGAGCCCCTCGCTGACCACCACCCGATCGGTCTCGTAGCGGGCGACCGTGACGGGTTTGAGCTCGACAGCCGACGAGGCTGACACCACCCAGACGGCGGGCTGGCCACCCTTGTCGAAGAGCGCGCTGCCGGGCAGCTGCACGACTGGCGCACCCGCAATCTCGACGCGGCCGGCGACACTTGCGCCGAAGCGCATCTCATCCGGCGCGTTCTCGAGCGACACCTTCACCTGGAAGGTGCGGGTGGCAGCGTCGGCCATCGGCGCGATTTCGCGAACCGTGCCGGTCGTCGAGATTGCAGGATTGCTGAGCAGCGAGACGGTGACTGCGGGAATCTCTCGGCCGCCCCTTTCGCTGGCAAAGGCGGCTTCCGCGATCGAGAACACCGCGTCGCGGTTGCTCGGATCAGCAAGGCGTACCACCATCTGCCCGACATTGACCGACTGCCCGGCTTCTGCGCCGGTGGCGGTGACGATGCCATCGAACTCCGCACGCAGCTCGGTATAGCTGAGCTGGTCCTTGGCCATCGCGAAGGCGATGTTCGCTGATTTCAGCTTGGCCTCGGCCGAGCGCAGATTCTTCAGCGTCGCGTCGTGATTGGCGCGTGTCGTGAAACCCTTGGCGAGCAGGGCGCTGATGCGCGCTTCGGCAGCGCTGGCTTCGACCAGCACGGCCTGGGCCGCTGCGACATCGGCCTCGGCACTGGCCAGCCGATTGCGATAATCCTGGTCGTCGATGCGGGCGAGAATCTCGCCCTTCTTCACCGTCGCGCCAACCTCGGCGCTACGCTGGATGAGCTTGCCGGAAATGCGAAAACCGAGATCACTCTCCAGCCGCGGCTTGATCTCGCCGACGGCGACCCGGTTATCCACGGCGGGTGCCGGCGAGACCGAAACTGCCTTGACCAGCTTGGTCTCGGGCGTGGCAGGTGCGACGTTCGAAGCTTCGCTTGTGGCACCGTGCCAGACTGTTGCGGCCCCGCAGGCGAGGGCGACTATCGAGCCAGCGACGAGGCGGCGCCTGAGCGACTTGTTGTGATGCAATGCGGCAATCATGTTGTCTCCATGCCCAGATTTGTGGCCGCGCTTGGGAGGACGCGGCAGGCTGAAAATCTTGCTGGCTGCGAGGCAAACCGGTGTTTCGGCTGACTTGTGCCGGCCAGAACGTATTGCAATTTCGGCGGCGCGAAATCCCGAACGGTTTCTGAAAATTTTCCGATGTTTGGGTGAGATGGCCTTTTTTGCGTCGCCGCCGTCACATGCTGAACGGGCGCTCACACCGTCCAGAAATAGCGCACGATGTGGAAGAAGATCGGCGCGGCGAAGACCAGGCTGTCGGTGCGGTCGAGCATGCCGCCATGGCCCTCGATCAGATGGCCCCAATCCTTGACGCCCTGGTCGCGCTTGATGGCCGAGGCGACGAGGCCGCCGAGAAATCCCATCGTGCAGGCGACGAAGGCAACGGCCGAGGCCTGCAGCGGCGAGAAGGGCGTGATGAAGGCGAGCAGCGCGCCAAGCAGGCTCGACGCGACCAGCCCGCCGATCAGCCCCTCCCAGGTTTTCGACGGCGACACGTTCGGCGAGAAGCGGTGTTTTCCGAACAGCTTGCCGAAGATGTACTGCAGCACATCGCTGCCTTGCACGACGATAATCAGGAAGGCGATGAGCAGAAGGTTGCGGTCTTCGAAACCAGGCACGTTGAGCGTCAGCAAAGCTGGCACGTGGCTGACGCAATAGACCGAGATCATGATCGCCCATTGCTGCGCCGAGACACGCTCCAGAAAACGTTCGGTGTCGCCATGCAGCGCCGTGATCGCCGGCATCAGCAGGAAGCAGTAGACCGGGATGAAGATGACGAAGAGGCCGTACCAGGCAGTCCACACCAGCCAATACTGGAAGGGGATGACGATGCCGAACATGCCGAGCAATACCCAGTGGTCGCTGCGGCGGCTGTGCGTCAGCGTTACGAATTCGCGCAACGCCGCGAACGAGATCAGCGCGAACAGGATGGTCATGCCGTAACGGCCGAAGAAAAAGGCGACCGTCATCAGCGCCACCATCACCCACCAGGCATTGATGCGCTGGGTGAGATTGACGAGCGTCGCGCTCAGCGGCTTCGGCGCGCGCATCGAAAGGATACCGGCGGTGACGCTGGCGGTGCTCAGCACCACGAAAAGGCCGATGATGAGAATGCTGATTTCGTGGCGCATCAATCGTCTCGGTCGGGGCGCGGATTGAGCGCCAGAAGCTCGGCGCGGGCGCGCTGGAGGAAGGCGCGCCGCTCTTCGCCCGGCCCCACAACGACGGGCGCGCCGAAGACGACGCGGCAAAGCAGCGGCACAGGCAGGAACTGGCCCTTGGGCAGCACGCGCGACATGTTCTCGATCCAGCAGGGGATCAGCTCGACGTCGGGCCGCGCCATCGACAGATTGTAGAGGCCGGAACGAAAAGGCAGCAGCTCGTCGCTGGTGTTGCGGGTACCTTCGGGGAAGATGATCAGCGAATGACCCTGGTCGAGCACGGAGAGCATGATCGAGATCGGGTGCTCCGCTTCGCTCGTCCAGGTCCGACTGATCAGCACGGAAGACAACATGTCCTGCGCGATAAAGCGGCGAAGCCGCGACTTGCCCCAATATTCGGCCGCGGCGATGGCGTGCGTCTTGGCACGCTCCGTCTCGCTGAGGCAGGCCGAGAGCAGGATGAAATCGCCGTGGCTGGTGTGGTTGGCGAAATAGATGCGCTGCCGGTCGGATGGCTCGCTGCCGCTCCAGATCGGCCGCACGCCGGTGACCGCCCATGCCATCGCCGACAGGCCGACCGAGGTTACGGTCTGCAACAGCGTGTAGGTGCGCAGCGAAAGCTTGCTCATCTCGGCATCCAGAATCCGGCGGTGAGGAACGCGACGACGAAGACCGCGAAGGCTATCCGCTGCCGGGCCAGCAGGCGGCGTGTTCCGGCGATGCGATCGTCGAGCGGGCGTGGCGTGGCCGGGGCGGGCTTCAACCGCATGCGCGCCAGCATGTCGTCGACCGCGGCGCCTCCTGATATCTCGTCGCCATGCGTCGCCATCAGCCGGAACAGCAGAGCATCGAAGACGAGAAGCGCCGAGAACCCGAGCACCACCACCGCGCTCGCCGCCGCAACGAGCAACGCCAGCACCGCAAGCGGCGCTTGGAACGCGCCGCGCGTCGAGGCGACCAGCGGCGCGATGCTGTCGCCGGCGATCACGATCGCGGCCGGCCATGCCGCCTGCTTGACCAGCATGGCGGCGAAGGCGGCCGTCTTGCGCTGATAGGCGTCGTCGCTCATGCCGGCTCGTCCAGTCCGAGCTGAAGATGCACCGGCCGGCCGGAAGCGGCGAGCTGCTTGCGCGCCTGCGCCGGAGTGTGCGAGCGGCCGCTGGCAACCAGCCAGCGGGCGACGACTGTGGCGCTGCGCTGAAAACCGAGCGCGCAGCAGACCAGCACAGTGCCCTGCCGGCGCGCCGGCTCGATTGCCGCCACCGCCTCGTCGAGCGTCTCCGCGGGCGGCGGCAGAAGATCGAGCATGGGAAAGCCGATCCAGCGGCCCGGCGCGTCACGCGGCCGCTCCAGCTCGGCGGCAAGATCGATGACCGTGCCGAAGGCGTGTGCTTCGGCAGCGTCGGGAAATCGCCCGAGAAAGACACCGTCGATGACGGCAACCACCGGCGGTAGCCTGCGCGTCCAGGCCCAGACATTGACCCTGGCGCCCAGCCGGTATGGCCAGAGCAGGATGCGGCTTGCCAGCGACACGCGGCCGTCCGCTGTCTTCTGGAATACTTTTGGCCCGGCTCCGGCATAGCCGAAAGCGACGATGGCCAGCGCAAGTGCCGGCCACAAAAGGATAAGCGCGAGCGCCGAGAAGAAGGCGCCGATGGCTGCACCGGCGAGCGCCAGGGCGGCGCCCAGCGCGTAGCAGAGCGAAAGCCGCCGCGCCTTGCCGTCTGCAGTCAGACGGAAGCCGGCGAAGGGCAGCTCGCCCCGGGCCGGAAACAGCCACAGCGCGAAGAAGCCGAGTAGCGCGCCGGTCGGGATATCGATGAAATGGTGCTGCCAGGTTGTCAGCACCGAGGCGCCGATCAGGAAGCACCAAACGTGCCAGAGCGTGAGCAGGAGGCCCGAAAGGCGCTGGCGCCAATGATCCCAGATGATCGCCAGCAATGCGATATGCAGGGACGGCGCCTGGTTGAACGGCTTGTCGAAGCCGCCGAGCACGGCAAACATGAAGCCGGGCAGGCCGGTCGTCGCCGGCCGCACAAAGGTGGCGGTCAGCGGAAACAGGATGAAGCAGGAGACGGCGACGACCGGCCTGCCCGGCTTCATGTTTGCCGTGCTCGGCGGCTTCGAC
>NZ_RZRY01000314.1:0-7162 GCF_003998035.1 Mesorhizobium sp. M2A.F.Ca.ET.039.01.1.1
TGGGAGGAGAGCGACGGCGGGCCGATCCTTCTGGTCGGCGGCGGCTCGGGCGTTGTGCCGCTGATGGCGATGGTGCGTCATCGCACGCTGCGCAACACGGCGGTGCCCGTCGCGCTGGTGTTTTCGGCGCGGGTCTGGGACGAGGTAATCTTCCGCGACGAGCTGATCGGCCTCGACGACCGTCGCGACGGATTCGACCTGGTTTTGACGCTGACCCGCGAACCGGCGAGGCGGCCCTCCGATTATTCCCGGCGCGTCGACGCCCGCATGATGGCGCAGGCCGTCGAGCGCCTGCCCAAGACGCCAAGGCTCGCCTATGTCTGCGGCTCGAATGCGTTCGTCTCGGCCGCCGCCGACGCCTTGATCGGCGCCGGCGTTCCGGCGGGGATCATCCGCACCGAGCGCTACGGGGTTTAGATCATGATCCCGAAAAGTGGGTGCCGGTTTTCGGGAGGGATCATGCTTCAACAAAGAGCATGATCCCGGAAAGTGGGAACCGGTTTTCGGAAGAGATCATGCTCCAACAAAGAGCTGGATCAGGATGGCGATTCAACGGAAAATCATCCTGATCCGGCGCGCCGATTGCTCGGCGAGCCTTCGCCACGAGACGCCTCCGGGCACTGAACTTCTGTTCGGCAGGACAGCGGCCGGCGAGGGTGTTCCCGCAACGGCCCTTGCCTCGACCGACAAGCCTTCAGGCCTCGATGTCCAGCGCCGACAACGGCCTCGAACAGCAGGCCAGGATATAGCCGTCATCGATCTCGTGATCGAGAATGCCGCCATTGTGGCTCATCGAAACCTCGCCGGAGACCTTTTTCACCTTGCAGGTGCCGCAGAGACCGAACTCGCAGGCCGCCGGGATCCTGACGCCCGAAGCGCGCGCCGTCTGCAGCACGGTCTGTCCGGGGACGCATTCCGCATCGACGTTTGAAAGCGAAAAGCGGACCGGCGTCACCGCCTCGGCGAGCGGCTTGGCTTCGTCGCCGGCCGGCATCGCGAACGGCGCCGGGACTTCTTCCACGGCCGGCGCCGCGAAGCTCTCCTGATGGTAGCGGCTCATGTCGAAGCCGGCGGCCTCCAGCATCTGGCGCACGGCGCGCATGAAGGGGTCCGGCCCGCAGCAGAAGATTTCCCGCTCGCGGAAATCGGGTGCCAGAAGCGGCAGCCGGATCGCGTCGATGCGGCCCATATGGCCGAACCAGCCCTCGCGGCTCGACCGCTCCTCGATCATGAAGTCGAGCGACAGGCCGGGCATGCGGCTGCCGAGCAGTTCGAGCTCCTTGCGGAAGATGATCTCTTCCGGCCGCCGCGCGCAATTGACGAAACCGACATCGGTCCAGGGCGCGCAGTCGTTCAGCCAGCGCAGCATCGACATCATCGGCGTGACGCCGGAACCGGCCGAAATGAACAGATATTTGGCCGCTGGATGGCTGTGCAGCGAGAAATCGCCGGTCGGCCCGTAGGCCTTCACATGGACGCCGGGCTTCAGATTGTCGAACATCCAGCGCGTGCCGACGCTGTCGGCTTGCGCTTTCACCGTCACCGCGATCGAGAACGGCCGCGACGGCGAGGACGACAGCGTGTAGGTCCGCATCAGCGGCCCGTCGGCCGTCGGCAATTCCAGCGTCACGAACTGCCCGGGTTTGTAGCGGAACCAGGTCTGATTGTCGGAGCGGAAGGTGAACGTCTTCACCTGCGGCGCCTCGTCGCTGACGCCGATCACTTCCAGCACCTGCAGCCTGTCGTTCCAGGGCGCCATCTCGTCGAGATGGCGATAGAGGCCGAGATCCGTCATCGCGTTCATCTCCTTAGCCTTCAGGCGACGCTGCGCAACGCCGGGCGACCGCCTTCGGCAAGGCGCGGACCGATGAAGGAGGCGTACCACTCGACGAACTGGATGACACCGCCCTCATGCAACTCGGAATAGGGACCAGGCTCGTAAGCCGGCGACAGGATGCCGAGCGCGTTTTCCTCGACGATGCGGCGGTCCTGATCGTTGGTCTCGGTCCAGACATGGGTGAGTTCTGCCAGATCGTAGTCGACGCCTTCCACCGCGTCCTTGTGGACCAGCCATTTCGTCGTCACCGCGGTCTCGGTGGCGCTGATCGGCAGCACACGGAAGGTGACGGCGTGATCGATGAGGATGTGGTTCCACGTGGTCGGGTAATGGTAGTGCATCAACGTGCCGATGCGGTAGGCGGCGACGCTGGCGGACAGGTTTTTCGTCACGGCGCGTCTGCCGCTCATCGTGTAGCTGACGGCGTCGCGCAGCAGCGGCGCGCGCGTTGCGCGGTATTGCCCGGCCGGATCGATCCGGAACCGGCTCGGCAGACCCGCCGCCTCGCATTTCGCCCAGTGCGCAAGCATTTCCGGATCGCTGTCGGCGCCTTGCACACCTGTCACCGTCGGCGCTTCCGGAAAAGTCTTGCACAGTTCCGGATGGTTGCCGGCGCAATGATAGCACTCGCGGTTGTTTTCCCAGACGAGCTTCCAGTTGCCCTTTTCGACGATCGTCGATTCGAACGCGACCTTCGCCTCGCTCAGCCGGTGCGGCAGGACATAGGGTTCGATCATGGCGCGCATCGGCGCGAAGTCGGCCGGCTCTTTTGCCAGGCAAATGAAGATGTAGCCGCCGACGCTCTCGCAGGCCACGGGCTTCAGTCCGAACTGGCTCTTGTCGAAGCCGTCCGCCATCTGGCGCGCGAACAGCAGCCGCCCGTCGAGCTCGTAAGTCCACTGATGGTAGGGACAGACCAGCTTGGCGGCGGTGCCCTTGTCGGTGTTGCACAGGCGGCTGCCGCGATGCCGGCAGGAGTTGTGGAAAGCGTTGATCCTTCCCTTCTGGTCGCGGACCAGCACCACCGGATAATCGCCGATCTGAACGGTGATGTAGCTGCCTGGTTTCGGCAGCTCGCAATCATGGCCGATGAACAACCAGTCACGATGCCAGATCAGCTCCATATCGAGCTTGAAATAGTCGGGATCGGTGTAGAAGGGCTGCTCAAGCGAGTAGCCCTGCTTGCGGCTCTGCAGGAGCCTCAGCATGTCGTTGCGCGCATCCATGTCCTGTCCTCGCATCAAGGACTGAACTGGTGGTGATGGAGAAGAACGACCGCCACCGGCAGGGCCGGGCACGCGCCGTCCGCCTCTTGACCGCCCACCGCGATCAGTCGAGTTCAAAATGTCTCTGGCTGGTTTCCGGGCTTTGGAGTTGCCCTCGCGGGCGGTCGCAACACCTTCCCAGGCCCATGGCCCAGTGGTCTCCCGTTGCGACCTCACTCCACCACCGTTGCGGGGGCAGCGCCGGATTTCGACCGGCTTCCCAATTCTCCGCCTCGTCGCGACGAAGCGGCACCTGAGATGGCCTGATCTAACCACGACGGCCGGTTTCCCGTCGGCATGAAAACGACATCGCATCCATACGGCGCGACAATGGGCGGCGTGTTCACGTTGCCGATTCTCGTCCTTCTCGCCATGCCACCGGCTTCCAGGGGTGCTCCCGGACGAGGTTCGGGAGCGTCGTTGATGGTTAACAGTATCAAAAAGTGACTATTAGCAGATTCTAAAATCGAACCGAACGGTTCGTTTCTGTTGACGGTGCGTGCAGAACGCTGTGAACGTTGGCGCTCCGACACACTTGGTGAGCCAGCAGCATAAATCACATAAGTCATTGATTGAACTTAGCAAAAAAATGGTTGTAGGCATGCTTATGAAAACTTCAAGAGGCGGATTCATGGTCCAGACGAAAAAACTTCGTGATTGGAATCCCGCAGTCGGCTCACCCAAATGAGCGCTGTCCGAACGACGCGATTTCATTCCCAAGACACGCCGCTAGACGGACTGAATAAAAATACTGGAGTAGCAAAAATGAAAAAGATTGTTCTCACTGCCGCCGCCCTTCTGGCAATTTCCGGCAGCGCCTTTGCCGGTAGCGACAATTACAACGCGCAGGCTGCCAACCCGCCGGCCGCCACGGTCGACTCTTCTTACACAGCCTCGGTCCGCAAGTCCGAACCGGCTGAACAGAAGCCTGTCACCACGGGCGCCGACCGCAACCTTTTCGGTAACAACTAACAGCCGACTTCGAACGGCGACGGGTTTGCCCGTCGCCTCGGTCGGATCAGGAAATTCAGGAGTACTGAGATGAAAAAGATCATTCTTGCCACCGCGGCTCTCATGGCCGTTTCCTCGGCTGCTTTTGCGGGCAGCGACAATCACGGCAACAGCGGAGTCAACCAGCCGGCTCCCGCCGTGGATACGACCCGCACCTCGTCGATCGGCACCGACTCGCCTGTCTACAAGCTGCTGAATTCGTCCCGCGACGCGCAGAAGTCGGCTCCGCAGCAGGGCAGCGACCGCGACCACTTCGGCAATCGTTAACAGCCGACCGTGATTTGAAAACAGGAGCGGCGGGCCAGGGCCCGCCGCTTCTCTTTGCCGCAGCGGCTCTGCGCTCAGGCTGCCTTCGCCTCTTCGCGATGCAGCGTGAAGGAATGGCCGTCGGCGTCGAAAATATGCAGATCGCTGGCGCTTGCGTTGAGCCGCAGCGTCTCACCGCGCTTGACCTCGACATTGCCCGGCAGCTTGGCGACCAGCGGCAGGTCTGCGCGGCCGATATCGATATAGACGAGCTGAACCTCGCCGAGTTGCTCGATATAGTCGACCTTGCCCTCGAAGAGGTAATCGGAACCGGTGGCGATCGCGAGATCCTCCGGCCGCACGCCGAAGCTGACCGCCGCGCCATTCGCCGAAGCAGGCGTCGCGATCGGCACCGTCGCCTTGCGGTCGCCGACATGGCTGACCACGGTCGGATTGCCGGCCTTCTCGATCTTTGCCGGCAATATGTTCATCGCCGGCGAGCCGATGAACTGGGCGACGAACAGATTGCCCGGACGCTTGTAGAGTTCCATCGGCGTGCCGACCTGCTCGACGACGCCGTCCTTCAGCACCACGATGCGGTCCGCCAGCGTCATCGCCTCGACCTGGTCGTGGGTGACGTAGATCATGGTGGTGTTCGGCATCGATTCCTTGAGCTTGGCAATCTCGATGCGGGTGGCGACGCGAAGCGCTGCGTCGAGGTTCGAAAGCGGCTCGTCGAACAGGAACACTTTTGGGTTGCGCACGATGGCGCGGCCGATCGCGACGCGCTGGCGCTGGCCGCCCGACATCGCCTTGGGCAGGCGATCGAGATATTTGGTGAGCTGCAGGATCTCCGCCGCCTGTCGCACCCGCTTGTCGATCTCCGCCTTGCTTTCCTTGCCGATCTTCATCGAGAAGGCCATGTTGTCGTAGACGGTCATATGCGGATAAAGCGCATAGGACTGGAACACCATGGCGATGCCGCGCTTCGACGGCGGCACGTCGTTCACCACCTCGCCGTCGATCTTCAGTTCGCCCCCGGTGATCTCCTCGAGACCGGCGATCGACCGCAGCAAGGTCGACTTGCCGCATCCCGACGGTCCGACGAAGACGATGAACTCGCCCGATTTGATGTCTAGGTCGATGCCGTGGAGAATATTGAGGTTGCCGTATGATTTCCTCACCTGGTTGAGCGTGACATCGGCCATGGTTCTCTCCTTCCGTTGATCTCTATCTGCAAGTTCAGTCGATGCGCCCGAACCAGGCGCCGTATCCGCCGAGGCGGACCGGCCCGCTGCCAGTCTGTCCCGAAAAGCCATGTCCGGGCAAGGGCTTCAGCGAGCCTTGGCCGAGATTGACCTCGGCGGGCTTGCTGCCGAGGTTGAAGGCGCAGACGATCCGCTCATTGCCCTCGCGGCGCGTGAAGGCGACGGTATCGCCATCGCTTTCGATGAAGTCGATATCGCCCTTGCCCAGCGCCGGATGCTGGCGCCGGAAGGCGAGGAAGCGGCGGTAATGCTCGAGCAGCGAGCTTGCATCGCCCTGCTGCACGTTGACGGCCTGCGACAGGTGCCTGCCCGGCACCGGCAGCCAGGGCTTGGCGGTCGAGAAGCCGCCATTCTTGGCCGCGGCCTCCCACACCATCGGCGTGCGGCAGCCGTCGCGGCCCTTGAACTCCGGCCAGAAGCGGATGCCGTAGGGGTCCTGCAGGTCCTCGAACTTCAGCTCCGCTTCGCCAAGGCCGAGTTCTTCGCCCTGGTAGATGCATACCGAGCCGCGCAGCGACATCAGAAGCGCCGAGATCACCTTCAGATAGGCGGTCGGGTCCGTCTCGTTGGCGGCCCAGCGCGAGGCGACCCGCATCACGTCATGGTTGGAGAAGGCCCAGCACGACCAGCCGTCGCTGGCGACCCGGCCGAAGGCCTCCAGCACCGCGCGCACTTTCGCCGCGCTGATCTTCTCCGGCGCCAGGAAGTCGAAGGAATAGCACATGTGCACGCGCTTGCCGTCGGCGGTGTAGGCGGCGACCACTTCCAGGCCGCGCTGCGAGTCACCGACCTCGCCGACGGCGGCCTGTGCCGGATATTCGTCCAGAAGCGCGCGGAAGCGCTCGAGGAAGCCGAGATTCTCCGGCCGGCTCTTGTCGTAGATATGGTCCTGGTAGTTGTAGGGATTGACCGCAGGTGCGGTCTGGTCGTTGCGCTGTTCCGGCGGCAGCGCCGGATTGTCCTCCAGCCCCTGGCTGTGGAAGTAGAAATTGATCGTATCCAGCCGAAAGCCGTCGACCCCGCGCTCAAGCCAGAAGCGGGTGATGTCGAGCAGCGCGTCCTGGACTTCTCCATTGTGGAAGTTGAGGTCGGGCTGCTCGGCCAGGAAATTATGCATGTAATATTGCTGGCGGCTGGTGTCCCACTGCCAGGCCGAGCCGCCGAAGATCGACAGCCAGTTGTTGGGCGGCGTGCCGTCCGGCTTGGCGTCGGCCCACACATACCAGTCAGCCTTTGGATTGCTGCGGCTGGAGCGGCTTTCCTTGAACCACGGGTGGATGTCGGCGGTGTGCGACAGCACCTCGTCGATCATCACCTTGAGGCCCAGGCGATGGGCCTCCGCCACCAGCGCGTCGAAATCGGCGAGCGTGCCGAACATCGGGTCGACATCGCAGTAATCCGAGACGTCATAGCCGAAATCCTTCATCGGCGATTTGAAGAAGGGCGAGATCCAGATGGCATCGACGCCGAGCGAAGCGATGTAGGGCAGACGCTGAACGATGCCCTTCAGATCGCCGATGCCGTCGTCGTTGGAG